>JAIERT010000189.1 GCA_019746735.1 Burkholderiaceae bacterium
TGACGCGTGCTTCGATATCGCTCATGTGTTCCCTCAGAGGGTTGTAGATGAATCCGTGATTTTAGCCGGCCCGGGAAGAGATTTCCGGGATGGCCGCCGTACGGATGGTTCGGCTGGATGCTTGAGTGCTTAGTCCATGAACATGCCGCCGTTGACGTGCAGCTCCTGCCCCGTCACGTAGGCGGCCTGTGGGGAGGCCAGATAGGCGACCGCATGGGCGATATCCGCCGGCTTGCCCAGATGGCCCAGAGGGATTTGACCCAGCAGGGCCTTCTGCTGTTCTTCGGGCAGATGGGCCGTCATATCGGTCTCGATGAAGCCCGGGGCTACGCAGTTGACCGTGATGTTGCGCGTGCCGAGCTCACGTGCGAGCGCACGGGTCATGCCGGCCACACCGGCCTTGGCGGCAGCGTAGTTGGCCTGGCCCGGGTTGCCCGAGGCACCGACCACGGAGGTGATGCTGATGATGCGACCGTAGCGCTGTTTCATCATGGTGCGCATGACGGCGCGGCTCATGCGGAACACGGCCTTGAGATTGGTGTCCAGCACCTCGTCCCACTCGCCATCCTTCATGCGCATGGCCAGGTTGTCGCGCGTGATGCCCGCGTTGTTGACCAGCACGTGCAAGGCGCCATGCTCCTTGACAATCGCGTCAACGGCAGCCTCGCAGCCCGCTGCATCGTTGACGTTGAGCTTGATGCCCTTGCACCCGGCGTGAGCCGAGAGGGCCGCGCTGATCTTGGCTGCGCCCTCGTCGCTCGTGGCCGTGCCGATGACCTTCAGACCGCGCAGGGCCAGCTCGTGTGCGATGGCCGCGCCGATGCCACGCGAGGCACCGGTGACCAGGGCCACCTGACCCTCGAATTTCACTTCACTCATGCGAGTTGTCCTTTCACTTCTGCCAGCGTGGCCGGGTCCAGCAGTGGCAGACCCGTGAGATCGGCGTCGATGCGCTTGACCATGCCGGCCAGTACCTTGCCCGGGCCGCATTCCACGATGTGGGCGATGCCATGCGCCTTGATGGCCTGCACACACTCGACCCAGCGCACCGGGCCGAAGGCCTGGCGATAGAGGGCATCGCGGATGCGGTCGGCGTCGACCTCCACGGCCACGTCGATGTTGTTGATCAGGGTGATGGTGGGTGTGCCGAACTCCACCTCTTCCAGCCGTTCGCGCAGCTTCTCCGCTGCAGGTTTCATGAGGCTGGAATGGAAAGGCGCCGAGACCGGCAGGGGTAGCGCGCGCTTGGCACCGTTCGCCTTGAGCACCTCGCAGGCCTTCTCGACCGCCGCCTTGGAGCCGGCGATCACGGTCTGGGCCGGATCATTGAAGTTGACCGCCTCGACCACCTCGTTCGAGCCCGCGCCAAAGGACTGGGCTGCTTCGGAGCAGCCCGCGATCACCTTGGCAGCGTCCATGCCCAGGATGGCGGCCATGGCGCCCGTGCCCACGGGCACAGCTTCTTGCATGGCCTGGGCACGAAAGCGCACCAGCGGCACAGCCTGGCGCAGCGTCAGCACGCCGGCCGCCACCATGGCGGAATACTCGCCCAGGGAATGTCCGGCCACAGCCTGCGGTGCCACGCCGGTTTCTGCCATCCAGACCCGGTAGGCAGCCACACCCGCCACCAGCATCACGGGCTGGGTGTTGGTCGTCAGCGCCAGGGCCTCCTTGGGGCCTTCCTTGATCAGCTGGGCCACGTTTTCGCCCAGGGCCTCGGAGGCCTCGTGCAGCACCTCGCGGACCTCGGGGTGGTCGCCCCAGGCGTCAAGCATGCCGACCGACTGCGAGCCCTGGCCGGGGAATACAAAAGCAAACGGTTTCATGGTCCTCTAAGAATAAAAGGTGGAGCGACGCTCACATCGTCAGCAGCACGGCGCCCCAGGTGAAGCCGCCACCCACGCCTTCGAGCATGACCAGATCACCCTTTTTCACGCGGCCACTGCGCACGCCTTCGTCCAGCGCCAGCGGAATCGAGGCGGCCGAGGTGTTGCCATGCTGGTCCACGGTGACGATGACCTTGTCCATGGGCAGCTTCAGTTTCTTGGCCGTGCCCGTCATGATGCGGATATTGGCCTGGTGCGGGATCAGCCAGTCGATGTCCGTGTCCTGCTTGCCCGCCTTGGCCAGCACGGCACGCGCGGCCTCTTCGAGCACGCCGACGGCCAGCTTGAAGACGGCCTGACCATCCATCTTGAGGAAGGGGTCACCCAGCACCTGTCCGCCCGAGACATGGCCTGGCGTGCACAGAATGCCGACATGCTTGCCGTCGGCATGCAGGTCGCTGGCCAGGATGCCCGGCGTCTCGGAGGCCTCCAGCACCACGGCCCCGGCGCCGTCGCCAAACAGCACGCAGGTCGTGCGGTCCTTGAAATCGATGATGCGCGAGAACACTTCGGCCCCCACCACCAGCGCCTTGCTCGCCGCGCCGGTCTGGATCATGGCATCGGCCACGCTCAAGGCGTAGACAAAGCCACTGCAGACCGCCTGCACGTCGAAAGCCGCACAACCATTGGCCCCGATCTTGTTCTGCAGGATCGCGGCCACGGACGGAAAGACCATGTCGGGCGTCGAGGTCGCCACGATGATCAGGTCAAGCTCACCGGCACTGACGCCGGCAGCTTCCAGGGCACGGCGGGACGCTTCGGCAGCCAGGTCGCTGCTGGTCACAGCGGGCTCGGCGAAGTGGCGCGCGCGGATGCCGGTGCGCTCCACGATCCATTCATCGGAGGTTTCAATGCCGTCCTGAGCCAGCTGGGCTGCGAGGTCGGCATTGCTCAGTCGCTTGGGCGGCAGGAAACTGCCGGTGCCGGTGATGCGGGAATAGCGTCTCATGTATAGATCATTAGAGGAGGTCCCGGCGCCGGCCTGTCGGCCCGGCCCGGCTACTCCGGGGTGGCCACGCCGGCCAGCAACGGAGCAGCATGCGCGATCCGGGCCTGAACCCGGTCGAGCAGCTGGTTACGGGCTGCATCATACGCGCGGTTCAGGGCTTGCTCAAAAGCCAGCTCATCAGCGGAGCCGTGACTCTTGAACACCAGCCCACGCAGGCCCAACAAGGCCGCACCGTTGTAACGACGGTGATCCACGCGCTTTTTAAACGCCAATAGAACAGGAAGAGCGAAAATGGCGGCAATTTTCGTCAAGATATTGCGCGAAAACTCCTCCTTGAGGAAGCCGCCAATCATGGATGCCAGGCCTTCGCTGGTCTTCAGGGCCACATTTCCCACAAAGCCGTCACAGACGACGATATCGGTTGTGCCCTTGAAGATATCGTTGCCCTCCACGTTGCCGTGAAAATTCAGATCGCCGGAGTTGGATGCTGATCGCAGCAATTCCCCGGCCTTCTTGATGACTTCGTTACCTTTGATGACCTCTTCGCCGATATTGAGCAGGCCCACGCTGGGATTGGCCTCGTTACGCAGCACCGAGACCAGGGCCGACCCCATGACGGCGAACTGCAGCAGGTGCTCGGCCGTGCAATCCACATTGGCACCCAGGTCCAGCACCGTGGTGGCACCGCCGGTTGCATTGGGCAGCTGGGTGGCAATGGCCGGGCGGTCGATGCCCTCCACGGTCTTCAGCACATAGCGGGCGATGGCCATCAGGGCGCCGGTATTGCCAGCCGAGACGGCAGCCTGGGCGGCGCCGACCTTGACCTGCTCGATGGCTACGCGCATGGATGAGTCCTTTTTCCTGCGCAAGGCCACTTCGATCGGGTCGTCCATCCCCACCACCTCGGTGGCCGCGACCACCCGGGCCCGGGCATGGCGAAAACCGGCCAAAGGCTCCGCCAGGCCGACAAGCAGCAGCTCGGCCTCAGGATGGTGCTCAAGGAAATTGCGACACGCCGCCAGCGTGACACGGGGGCCGTGATCGCCCCCCATGCAGTCCACAGCAATCGTGATCATGGGTTGGCAGCGCGATCAGGCGCGGTTGGAACCGAAAAAGACGGTCGTCATCAAGAGAAAGGCCCGAGCTACCTGCGTTGTAGCGTCGGGCCCGGCAAAACCTGGGGGATCAGGCTTCGGATTTGGTCTTCAGCACCTTGCGACCACGGTAGAAACCGTTGGGGCTGATGTGGTGACGCAGGTGGGTCTCACCCGTGGTCGGCTCGACGGCAATGCCGGGCACGCCCAGGGCGTTGTGCGAACGGTGCATGCCGCGCTTGGACGGCGACTTCTTGTTTTGCTGAACGGCCATGTTTGGCTCCTTGTAGACACAGGGGGCAAAGGCTCCCGGCGTCAGGTGGGTTGGACATATCGGCGCAGGTTGGGGCTGCGCGAAACCACGAATTATAGCCTAACTGATTGATTTCACGCCGGTTCCGTCGCGCGCCACTCAGCTCAGCCTTTCTGGCCGGTTTTCAGGCCGGCCAGGGCGGCAAACGGCTTGGGCTTGGCCTCCTGGGCGGCCTCGAAATCGACATCCTGGACCGCCAGTTTCACCTCGGTCGGGCAAACCTGGTGCCGCGGTACCAGGGGCAGGGCCATGAGCAGCTCGTCCTCCACCAGGGCCTGCAGATCGAAATCCCGGCTCAGGACCAGCACATCTTCTTCGGCCTCTTCATCCTCGGCCTCGGCCTGCGCCTCGGTGCCAACGAAGCGGAAATCGCGCATCACCTCGACATCGATATCGGCAGGCCCCAGACAGCGCTGACAGGTCAGCGGCAGGCTGGCCCGCGCACTCAGATGCAGCCAGATGCGGACATGGCCGCTGGCATCGCTCTGCTGCTGCCCCCGGACCTCCCACTGCACCTCGCGATCACCCCCCTGCCCGCCACTCTCCTGCAGCAAACGCTCGAAATTTGAGAGCGGATCTGCCCCGCGCAGGGTCGCCCCCGACTGGGCAAAGGCGGAGACATCAAGATGACGCGCATGAAACTCGTTGGACATGGCGGCAGTGTAAGAGAATCCGGGCATGACATCCCGCCCCCTGATCCTCGGCTCCACCTCAAGCTACCGGCGCGAATTGCTGCAACGCCTGCGCATTCCCTTCGAGGTCGCCGCCCCCGACGTCGATGAAACTGCGCAGCCCGGCGAGCGCCCGCCCGAACTCGCGCGCCGTCTGGCCCTGGCCAAGGCTCGTGCCGTCGCGCAGCGTCACCCTTCGGCCCTCGTGATCGGCTCGGACCAGGTGGCCGATCTTGGCGGGGAAGCGCTGGGCAAGCCCGGCACGCACGAGCGCGCGGTCGAACAGCTGCGCCGCATGCGCGGGCGTACGGTGATCTTCCGGACGGCCGTGGCCGTGGTCTGCGTAGAGACCGGTTTTGAGCAGCTGGATATGGCACCGGTGCGGGTGCGCTTTCGCGAGCTCGGCGATGCCGAGATCGAAACCTACCTGCGCGCAGAGACGCCTTATGACTGCGCCGGCAGCGCCAAGAGCGAAGGCCTGGGCATCGCCCTGCTGGAGTCCATCGAAAGCGACGATCCCACCGCCCTCGTCGGCTTGCCACTCATCCGTACGACGCGCATGTTGCGTGCCGCCGGCCTGGCCCTGCTGCAGGCATGAGCAAGGTGGGCAGGCTCTATCTGGTACCGGCACCGCTGGATTTCGGCTGCCCGGTCCAGACCCCGCTGGATCAGGTGCTGCCCGCGGGTACCTTGGCGGTCGCAGCACGGCTGCCGCACTGGATCTGCGAGAACGCCAAGAGTGCGCGCGCCTACCTCAAGCGTGTCGGCGAACTGCAGCCCCTCGCCAGACCGATCCAGACCCTGGACATCCGCGAACTGCCCCGGGAGGTGCACAAAAAGGGCGACCACAGCCCGGGCGGATTCGATGCCAGCCCCCTGCTGGCGCCGGCGCTGGCCGGCGCGGACATCGGCCTGCTCAGCGAGGCCGGCATGCCCGCCGTGGCCGATCCGGGATCGTCGGTGGTACGCGCTGCGCACGAGCTCGGCATCCCTGTCGTCCCCCTGGTCGGGCCGGTGTCCCTGTTGCTGGCTCTGGCGGCCAGCGGCCTGTCAGGCCAGAACTTCGCCTTCGTGGGTTATCTGCCGCAGGAGGCGGACGCACGCACCCAGCGCATCCGGGAGCTCGAATCGCTGGCGCTCAAGACGGGGCAGACCCAGCTTTTCATCGAAACACCTTATCGCAACGCGGCCCTGCTGGACGCCTTGCTGAGGACACTGCAGCACAACACCCGACTCGCCGTGGCCTGCGGACTGACACTGCAGGATGCCACCGTCCGCAGCGAGCACGTCAAGCAATGGAAGCAGCAGGCGAGAATGGCGGACAACAGCACCCCTGCCGTCTTTGCGATCGGACGCTGACCGTCGCAGTCAATACCTTGCTTGTTGCCCGATGCAGTCCCGTCCATAATGGGCTCGCATGAAGCTGCTTCGGCTCCCTCGCTCGAAGGTCAGGCTTGGGGAACCCCTGCCATGGAATATCCGTGACGAGGGAGCCCGGCTCCTGCTGTCGCGAGGCCACATCGTCGAGAGCGAGGAGCAGCTCGAGGCGTTGCTGAGCCGCGGCGCCTTCGTCGATATCGAGGAAGCCCGCGCAGTCGCGCACCAGGAAGAACTGGCCGAGAAAGAACGTCTCAGCCTCTCGGCCCTGCAGCGCCCGGAGAACCTGTTCAGCTTGTGGGACCACAGTGCCGCGGAGATGGAAAAGCTGATGGCCAGGCTGCCGGATCATCCGCCATCGCTGGAACAGATCACCGGCTTTGCCGACCGGCTCATCGATCTGGTGGATCAGGACGTGGACATGGCCCTGTATCACATGGTCCGGCAGGAATCCGCCCACCTGTACTACTACGGCTACAACCATGCCATCCATGCATCTGTTCTGTGCCTGCTGATGGCGCGCCGCCTGCAATGGGCACAACCCAGGATCCTGAGCCTGGTCCGTGCGGCGCTCACCATGAACATGCCCATCCTGCAACTACAGGGCACCATGGCCGAGCAGGCGGAGCCCATGCGCGACAGCCAGAGAACACAGATCCATGCGCACCCGGAACTGGCCGTCCAATGGCTGGTCAAGGCGGGCGTCACAGACCCGGACTGGTTGACCGCGATTGCCCAGCACCACGAGCATTCGGATGGCAAGGGCTATCCGCATGGCCTGACCACGCCCACCGAGCTCGCCGTGGCCTTGCGGGTCGCGGACGTCTTCATGGCCAAGATCAGTCCCCGCAAGCTGCGGTCGGCCTTGCCGATCCAGGAAGCGGCCCGGGAACTGTTCCGTGAAGATCATGGTGGGCCGCTTTCATCGGCCGTGATCAAGGAATTCGGGCTCTACCCACCGGGGGAACTGGTGAAGCTGAGCAGCGGGGAAATCGCGGTCGTGATGCGACGGACCGACAGCGTGAAGTGTCCGCTGGTGGCCTCCATCACCGATGAGCGGGGTCACCCGACGGTGCACACCGTCCAGCGGGACACGTCCCAGGCGCCGTATGCGATCGTCGGCCCGGTGGCCGACAAGACGCTGGTCGCACGCATGCCGCCAGAACGGATCTACGGCTACCAGCGACTCTCCTCGGCGACCGCGACGGATACCGGCCCGGCGTCCGGGCACTCGACCTGAGGCAAGGATGCTCAGCGCCAGGACGGCGCTGCGCTGCGCACGGCCTGGACCGTGCCCTGACCGATGGCGGCACCGAAACGCTTGACCAGACGCTCGGCCACGTTCGGATGGCGCGTGTAGTCCACGATGTCCTCGGCCTGCACGATCTCACGTGCCACGTAGTCCAGATTGCCCAGCTGATCGGCCAGCCCGAGTTCGACAGCCTGCTGGCCAGTCCAGAACAGGCCGCTGAACATGTCGGGCGTATCTTTCAGACGCTTGCCACGCCCCTCCTTGACCACGACGATGAACTGCTTGTGGATCTGGTCCAGCATGGCCTGGGCATAGGCTCGCTGCTTCTCGGTCTGCGGACTGAAGGGATCGAGAAAGCCTTTGTTCTCTCCGGCCGTCATCAGGCGGCGCTCCACGCCCAGCTTGTCCATGAGCCCGGTAAAGCCAAAGCCGTCCATGAGCACGCCGATGCTGCCCACGATGCTGGCCTTGTCCACATAGATCTTGTCGGCCGAGACCGCGATGTAGTAGGCCGCCGACGCACAGGCCTCCTCCACCACCGCGTAGACCGGCTTGTCGTGCTGGGCCTTGAGACGACGGATCTCGTCGTTGATGATGCCGGCCTGCACCGGGCTGCCGCCGGGGGAATTGATCAGCAGCACCACGGCCTGGGCGCCGGAGTCCTCGAAGGCGCTGCGCAGGGCCGAGACCACGAGCTCGGCGCTGGCCTCGCTCTCGGAGGAAATCTCACCCTTGATCGCCACCATCGCAGTGTGGCGTGCGCTGGGCGAGCTTCCCGTCTGACCCAGCCCGAAGACCAGCCAGACCACCAGCACGAACAGCCCCACGGTGATCAGCCGGTTGATGATCTTCCAGCGCCGCGCCGCGCGCTGCTCTTCGAGGGCGGCAAACGCCAGCTTCTCCAGCACGCCACGCTCCCAGCCGGGAACAGGTTCAGCTTGGGGTGGGCTTGCTCCGTTTTCGGAGCCCAGGTTCTCGCTCATATCAGAACTCGAGAGGTTTGAGGTTGT
>JAIERT010000315.1 GCA_019746735.1 Burkholderiaceae bacterium
TCCCGCCGACCGCTTACCTGGACCAGCCGGACCCGCGTTGCACCCTGGACTACGTGCCGCGCGAGGCGCGCCACGGCCAGACCCTGCGCGCCGTGATGTCCAATTCCTTCGCCTTCGGCGGCAGCAATGTCTCGCTGATCGCGCGCCGCTACGTCTGAGTCGCCGGCAGCGAGCGGCATGAGCGGGATGGGCGCCTACCCGATCGAACTCGATGCCCCCGGCATCTACGCTCTGCTGCCGCATCGCGGCGAAATGCAGCTCGTGCAGTCGCTCACCGTGCTGGACCACGACCACTTCCAGGCCCGGGCCTGCTGGAACGTGGACAGCGCCATGCTGCGCGGCCATTTCCCGGGTCTGCCCCTGGTGCCGGGCGTGATGCTGGTTGAGCTCGTGGCCCAGGTCGCGGGAGCCGGCATGCGCGCGGGCTCACCGGTGGCGCGCCGGCTGGAAGGCGATTACGTGGGCCTGTTCTGTTGGCCGGCATCCGCAGGTGCAGCTTCAAGCGGCCCGTGCTGCCGGGCGAGGTGGTCGAGGTGGACCTGCACACCCGTCCCATGTCGGAGACCGCCGCGGTGGCATCGGCCCAGCTCACGGTCGGTGGTGCCGAGGCCGCGCAGGTGGAGATCCTCGTGATCAACACGCCGCGCCCGTCGCTCGAAGAGGGCTTGGCTGTGGTGCGTCCCTCAGCGGCGGCCTGAGACGCCGTCCTGCAGTTCCTGTCGGAAATAACGCTCGAGCGCGCTCAGGGCCTCTCCCGTGTACTCGGGCGGCTCGAAGCGCCGGCCCAGCCGTGCGCGGATGCTCAGGGGCAGTGTGGGCGGGCGCAGCAGCCCCCAGCGCTTGCCAAGGTAGGGCGTGGAGAACTCCAGGATCACGGTCTGCAACGGTACACGGCTTTGCTTGGACAGCAGGATGCAGGCGCTGCTCAGCGGATTGAGCGGGAAGTCCGTGGTACGCGTGCCCTCGGGGAAGAGGATGAACTGCGCACCCTCGTGCAGGCTGCGCGTGGAGTCCCGGATCATCTGGCGCGGGTCCTCGTTGCTCACATAGCCGGCCATGCGCGCGCCGACACCGAACAGGGGGTTGTGCAGCAGGGCGGCCTTGAGCACGCAGCTGGCGTTGGGCAGCACACTGAGCAGCAGCACGGCGTCGAGCAGCGAGGGATGGTTGGCGACGACGATCAGCGGGGCCTGCTCATGCCGCAGGGGCTCGAGCTCGCGCAGATCGAGGCGCACCTGGCAGAGGATGCGCAGCATCGCCAGGTAGAGCCGGAAGCCCCAGTGGATCAGGCGGCGTGAGACCGGTCGATGCCAGCGCCGCGGCAGCAGCAGATAGAGCACGGCAAAGAGCGGGATGCTGTGCAGGCAGCCCAGGGCCAGCAGGCCCAGTCCCAAGACCATGGCCAACATTTCGTAGCCACGCCAGAGCAGGCGCACAAGGGCCCGGTTCATCATCGCTGGTACGATCTCTTCACAGGGACCGATTATTGACCATGACCACTGCTTCCCCGACGCCGGCACGCACGCTCAACCAATTGCTCTGGCGTCTGTGGTGGCTCAAGGCGGCAGGTTCCGCGGTCTTCATCTGGGGCTTCTTCCAAGGCTATTTCCTCCTGCTGCGCTATCCGCATGCCGAGGTCATCGTCATGCCGCTGACCTGGCTCGATCAGCTCACGCCCATGCAGGGCTGGGCCTGGGTTCCCTATCTCTCGCTCTGGTTCTACACCTGCCTGCCGCCGGCCTTCATGCCGGCCTTGCGTCCGCTGGCCTACTACGGCATGGCCGTGGGGCTGACCTGCCTCGCGGGCCTGCTGTGCTTCTACTTCTGGCCCACGGTCGTCCCGCCCTTTGAGCGGCCCCCGGGCACCGGCCTGGCCATGCTCGAAGGCGTGGACACCGCGGGCAATGCCTGCCCCTCGCTGCACGTGGCCATCGCCTTCTATTCGGCCTTCTGGTTGCAGGCCCAGCTGCGCGCCGTGGGCGCGGGCCGCGGCTGGCAGGCCGTGAACTGGCTCTGGTGCGCGCTCATCGTCTACTCGACGCTGGCGACCAAGCAGCATGTGTTCATCGACGTGCTGGGCGGCCTGCTGCTCGGCGGCGCCGGCGCGTTGCTGGCGCTGGCCGGCTACCGGCGCTGGTTCAGAAATCGCTTTCTTCCGGTCTGATGTTCAGATCATCCCGCCGTTGACCGAGATCACCTGGCCGGTGATGTAGGCCGACTGGTCCGAGGCGAGGAAGCCGACGAGCGCCGCCACTTCCTCGGGCCGACCGGCGCGCTTCATGGGCACCAGGCGCGCGATCTCTTCGGCGCCGAAGGCCTCCTGGCTCATCTCCGAGGCGATGATGCCCGGTGCGATGGCATTGACCGTGATGCCGCGGCTGGCCAGTTCCAGCGCCAGCGTCTTGCTGGCCGCGTGCAGGCCGCTCTTGGCCGCCGCGTAATTGCTCTGGCCGCGGTTGCCCGTGATACCGGCAATCGAGGTGATGGTGATGATGCGGCCCCAGCGCGTGCGGATCATGGGCATCGTGAGCGGTTGCGTGACGTGGAAGAAGCCATGCAGCGAGACGTCGATCACCCGGTGCCATTGCGCGCTCGTCATGCCGGGGAAGACTGCGTCGTCGTGGATGCCGGCGTTGTTGACCAGCACCTGGATGGGCTGCTGCGCCACCAGCGGCTCGAGCGCGGCGCGCGTCGCGGCCTCGTCGGCCACGTCGAAGACCACGGTGGAGGCCGAGCCGCCGCCGGCGATGATCTCCGCGCGCAGCGCTTCGGCCGCGGCGGCATTGCGGTTGGCGTGGATGATGACGTGCAGGCCGTCGGCCGCGAGCTGGCGGCAGATGGCCGCGCCGATGGCGCCGCTGCCGCCGGTGACCAGTGCGTGTTTCATCGTGATTCCAGAGTGTGATTCAGACGCTGAGCATGACGCTGGCGCGTCCGCTGAGCACGGTCCGGCCCGCCGTTTCGAGGCGGAAGCCGTAGAGGATGGTGTGCGCATCGCCCGAGAGGCGTTCGGCGTGGACCTGCAGCTCGGGGCCCAGGGTGTCCAGGCGCGAGCCCTCCCACTGCACCTCGCGCACGCTGGTGAGAAAGCCCGCGGCCGGCGCCGTCTCGCTGCCTGCAAGCAGGGCGCCGTGCACGGCCATGGCCTGGGCTGCGTACTCGATGCCGTTGGCCATGCCCAGGGTGCCCGCACAGGCCAAGGGGTGGTCGGTTCCAGTATGGCTGGTCGCCAGGCAATGGATGCGGCTGCTGTCCCAGGCCAGCACGCGTTCCAGCAGGCACATGCGACCCGCATGCGGGATGCGTGCCGCGATCCAGGCCTGATCAGGCAGCGGGCCGGAGGCTGACATCGAGCGACATCCCGTCGAGATACTCCAGCGCCACCAGGCCGCTCGCACCCCGGGCAATGCCCTGCAGCAGTGGCAGGCCGCGTGCGGCGGGCGCGCCCATGCGCAAGGCCTCGAGCGCGGCATCGTCCATGCGCTGCGGCGTTTGCCGCGCGAGCGCCAGATCCAGCGTTGCCAGGGTGCCGGCGCCAGCAGCCGGTGCCAGCAGCAGGGCCAGGCCGAAAGGCTGGCTGATGCGGCGCGGCGCGCCCAGCGGCCCCGGGTAGGGCGTGTCATAGGTCAGCAGCAGGCAGGGTTCCTGCGCGCTGTGCACCTGGGTGGCGGCTTCGAGCAGGCCGCCGGCAAACGAGCCGTCGTAGGCGCACAGGCTGGTGGTGGTGGCGCGGCAGGCCGTGGCGATGCTCCAGTAGCCCGAAGGCGCGTTGTGCACCGAGTTGTGAAAGCGCGTGGGCGAGACCGCACGGTCGGCCGAGGCCAGGGTCTCGAGGATGGCGTGGCAGTTGTCGCAGTCGCCGCCGCTGGAGCTGAAGACCGAGCGCAGGGTCGAGGCGTCGGCCCCGGCCTGGCGGATGGCCTCGAAGCCCACGGCGAAGGCCAGCTTGATGGTGGTGCCGGCACGGCGACGCTCCGCCGCGGGCAGGGCCTCGGGCGCGGGCAGCTGGATGGGCGCGGGCACATAGGCACTGCGTCCGGTCAGGACGTCTGCGGTCTGCGCCCAACCCGTGAGGCCGGGGCCGTAGACGCCGATGCCCTGCACATGGACGGTCAGGGTCATGCGGCACCCCCCACCTTGCTGAGGATCATGCTGCAGTTGCTGCCGCCGAAACCGAAGGAATTGCTGAGCACGTGCCGCAGGGGTTGTTCGAGGTTGCGCAGGAGGTAACGGGACTTGAGCCGCGGGTCCACCTGTTCGGTGCCGCAGCCGCCGGGCGCCAGATCGTGTTGCAGCGCGAGCGCGCAGACGACAGCCTCGATGCCGCCGGCCGCGCCCAGGGTATGGCCGGTGTGGCCCTTGGTCGAGCTGCAGGGCGTGTCGGTGCCGAAGAGCGCGGTGACCCCCTGGTCTTCGGCCGCGTCATTGCTGGGCGTGGCCGTGCCGTGCAGGTTGATGTAGTCGATCTGCGCAGGCTGGAGGCCTGCCATGTCCAGCGCCTGCTGCATGGCCAGGCGCGCGCCCAGGCCTTCGGGGTGCGGGCTGGACATGTGGTGGGCGTCGCTCGATTCGCCGATGCCGCTCATGACAATGTCTCCCGCCGCCACCCGATCGGCACGCTCGACCAGCACGAAGGCTGCGGCCTCGCCGATGGAAATGCCGTCGCGCTGCGCGTCGTAGGGGCGGCAGGGCTGGCGCGAGACCAGCTGCAGGGAGTTGAAGCCGTAGAGCGTGGTCAGGCACAGGCTGTCGACGCCGCCGACGATGGCTGCGTCGATCAGGCCGCTGTCCATCATGCGTTGGGCATTGCCGAAGACCTTGGCGCTCGAGGAGCAGGCGGTGGAGACGACGAGGGCCGGTCCCTGCAGCCCGAAATAGCTGCGCACGAAATCGGCCACCGAGTAGCTGTTGTGGGTGCGCCGATAGTCCAGCGGCTGCGTGAAGTCACCGGTGGCCGGGTCGCGGTGGCGGTAGGCCAGCTCGGAGCTCAGGATGCCCGAGGTGCTGGTGCCCAGGAAGACGCCGATGCGATGCGCGCCATGCCGCGCCATGGCGGCCTGCACGGCGGCGACGAAGCCGTCCTGTTCCAGGCCGAGCTGGGCCAGGCGATTGTTGCGGCAGTCGTAGGCGGCGAGATCAGGACGCAGCGTCAGCGCGTCGACCTCCGGCACTTCGCCGATGCAGGTGTCCAGGTCCACGGTTTCCCAGCGGCGGGCGCGCACGCCGCTGCGCTGGGTGCGCAGGGCCTGCAGGGTGGGGGCCAGGCCGGCGCCCAGGGCGCTGGTCATGGTGTAGGCGGCAAGATGGAGGGCGGGCATGAAAGACAGGGGCAGCAGGCGGCACGCCCAGCTCAGAGCCCCAATTTTACCGGTGGGCTTGGGGTCGGGCTGGCGAGCACGGCCGAAAACAACAGCGCCAGCATGGTGCCCAGGCCCACGGTGACGCCGAGGATGGTGAGCACCGGGACGCTGGACAGGGCCAGCATGCCGAAGCTGCCCACGATGGTCAGATTGGCCGTGACCAGGGAGATCAGCGTCAGCCTTTGCTCCTGCGGGCTGGCGGCCGCGTTGCTGCTGTCGAAGAAGAGCGCGTAGTTGGAGCCGATGGCGACGACCAGCAGCAGGCCCACGAGGTGCAGGATGGTCAGCGCCGTGCCGGCCAGCAGCAGTGCGCCCGTGACGCCGAGCACGGCGCAGACCAGGGGCAGGGCCACGCGCAGGGCGCGCACCGGCGAGCGCAGCATGAAGAGCAGGATGGCCAGGATGGCCAGGCAGCCCAGGCCCGAGTAGACCAGGGCCTCGTTGAGATAGCTGTCGAAGAGTGCATTGGTCTCGGCCAGCAGGTCGATCACCGTGGCCTGGGCCAGGCCTTCGGCCTGCAGCGCGGCGTCGATGCGATCCAGGTCCAGCGCGGCTTCGCCCTCACGCAGCACGGGGCGCAGGGGCAGCAGCACGAGCACATCGCGGGCGCGCTGTACCAGCAGGGTGTCGTAGAGCAGGGCGGCGGCCGTGCCGTCGAGGTCGGTGCGGGTCAGCAGGGGCCGGGTGCGGTTGCGCTCGGCGTCGGTCACAAAGCCCTGTAGGCGTTCGGGTTTGAGCGGCTGGCCGGCCAGGGCGGCGGCCAGGCGGCGCTGCAGCTCGGTGGGCTCGGGCAGGGCGGCCTGGCGGACCTGCTGGCTGGCGCGGCTGGGCAGGACCTGGCTGGGCGCGCTGTGGCCGGCGAGCAGACCCTCGCGGGTCAGGGCCTGCAGCACGCGGCTGGCACGCTCGGACTGTTGCAGACCCTGCTCGGCATCGGGGGCCGTGAGCACGGCCAGGTAGCGCAGCTCGGAGGCGCCCAGGTCGCGCCGCAGTTCCTCGTCGAGCTGCTGCGCGGCGCGCGGCACGGGGTTGAGCGCCGCGATGCTGCGGTTCCAGATCCGGTCGGCATGCAGCGCCACCACGGCCAGCATGCCGGCGACGAAGAGCAGCAGCAGGCCGCGCAGGCGCGGCGCCAGCTGCACGGCGCGCTGCAGCAGCGCACCGGTGCGCGGCAGGTCGATGGCGGGCAGCTGCGCGGGCATCAGCGAGGGCAGCACATAGCGCGTGACCAGCACCGCGGCCAGCAGGCCGGCGGTGGAATACAGGCCCAGCTGCACCAGGCCCGGAAAGCCAGAACCGAGCAGGGCCAGGAAGCCCGCGACGGACGTCAGCAGGCCCAGCCAGAGCGTGCGCCAGAACGCGCGCTGCGCCGTGGGGCCGGGGCGTTGCACGAAGAGGTAGATGGCGTAGTCCACGGCCTCGCCGATCATGGTGGTGCCGAAGCCCAGGCGCCAGGAGCGGTAGACCAGCCAGAGCAGGCCCACGACCAGCACCAGGCTGGCGATGGCCAGGCGCCGCACCTCACCCTGGATCAGGCCGCGCGACTGCACGGAGAACACACCCGTGCCCGTCATCAGCAGACGGGTTTCGGCCTGGCGCTCGGGAAGGGCGTCGAAGGCGCCCTGCACCGCGGCGATGGCGCGCGCCTGGGCTTCGAGGTCCGAGCCCTCGGCGCGGGTCTGCAGCAGCAGCAGCGCGCGGTTGCCATCGCGCGTGGACCAGACGCCCTCCGTGCTCGGCGGTTGCTCGCCGCCCTCGAAGGCGGCCAGCAGTTCGCGCACCTCGCCCGTGGGATCGCGTGGCAGCAGCTGCTTGATCAGCATGCCGGCGCTGCCTGCAATATCTGCCAGCGTCGCAGCGATGGCGTCGCGCAGCCCCGGCTCGCTGTAGCGCTCGGGGGTGACCGCAGGGCTGAGCAGGTAGCGGTTCTCGAAGAAATAGCTGCGGTCGCGCGCCTGTTCCTCGGCGCTGCCGTTCTGCACACCGAGGAACTCGGGCTGCGGGCGCAAGGTGTCGGCCAGCGCGCGCGAGAGGCGGGCGCGCTCGGCGGCGTCGCCACCCTCGATACCCACGATGACCAGGCGGGCGATGATGCCTTCCTTGAACTGGTCCACCAGCATCTGCTGGCGTTCGCTGGGCGCGCAGGCCGAGAGGTCGGTGACCACGGGCGTGCGCAGGATCACGGCGCCAAAGCCCGCGAGTACGGCAAGCCAGAGCAGGATGGGCAGGCGGCGGCGCAGGAAATGCATGTCAGGGGCGCAGCGGCGTGATCTGCATCTCGGAGCGGTCACCGTCGGCGTGGTCGTAGGCCACACTGAGCACCTCGCCCTGGCTGCCGCCGATGCGGATGCGGCTGATGATGCGGCTCATGGCCGCCTCGCGCGGCACCAGCAGCAGCTGCCAGCGCGCAGCGCTGCCGATCAGGTGCACCTGGTAGACCCGTTCCAGCGCCTGGCGATCGCCGGCCAGGGTGCCGCGTATGCCTTCGACAAAGGCCGCCACCTCGGGATAGGACTGCAGGCTCACGGTGCGCGAGCGTCCGTCCTGCTCCATGGTCAGGCGGTTGCCGTCGAGCAGCAGCGACTGCTTCTTGGGGCGCAGCGTGCGCATCTCCATGCGGTCGGG
This sequence comes from Burkholderiaceae bacterium, assembly GCA_019746735.1. Lineage (GTDB taxonomy): Bacteria > Pseudomonadota > Gammaproteobacteria > Burkholderiales > Burkholderiaceae_C > Hylemonella. The sequence goes on from JAIERT010000315.1 coordinate 7,986, forward strand.
CGCGGTGAAGGAAAGCTCGCCCGCGGATTCGACCGGCTTGTCCAGCAGGGCGATGTACTTGCGCTCGACGAAGCGGGCCTGGGCGTTCCTGACCTGGCCCAGCTGCTGCATCAGGTCGGCCAGCTGCCAGTCGGCGGCGTGCGCGGCCGGCAGGGCGGTGAGCAGCAGCGCAAGCAGCAGCGCGCGTCGCAGGGGAGCTTCAGTGGGACGCACGGGCATCTCCCTTCCAGAAGTCGTAGAAGTTGAACGGCGCGGTCGGCCAGCAGGGCCACCATGGCGCCGGCCTCGATGCGCTCGTTGAGCTGGAAGATGGAGTCGATGCGTCCCAGGGGAATGATGTCGAGCACGACCTGGGCGTTGACCTGGGCCAGCATGCTGTTGAGCAGGCGCGCGTTTTCCGGGTACATGGCGGCGCAGACCCGCTGCCTGCTGTCGCGCCGTGCGATGGCACGCAGCACCTCGAAGCTGCCCAGGTGGGCGCCGAAGATCAGGAAGCCGCCCTCAGGCGCATCCGGGCCCTGGAAGATGTCCTGGCCGTGGATGCGCAGGTCGAAGAGTTCGTGCCGGTCGTTGAGCAGGTAGACGCG
>JAIERT010000378.1 GCA_019746735.1 Burkholderiaceae bacterium
GGCGCGGTTTTAACCACGCTCGCACTTGCGAAATGAGTGTGAACAGACCCTAGACCATGCAGGAATCCACGCTGACCACCTACGTCGCCTCCGACGGCGACAACCTGGCCATCCAGGACTGGCCGCTCGACCCCGGCACCCGCCTGCGCGGCGTGGTGCTCATCGTCCATGGCCTGGGCGAACATGCGGGCCGCTACGAGGAACTCGCGCGTCGACTCAACGACTGGGGCTTTGCCGTGCGTGGCTACGACCATTACGGCCATGGCGAGTCGGGAGGTGTGCGCGGGGCGCTGCCGTCGGCGCAGCGGCTGGTCGAGGACCTGGCCGACGTGCTGGGCAGCACGCGTCGCCGCCTGGACGCCGGCACACCGCTGATCGTGCTCGGCCACAGCATGGGCGGCCTGGTGGCTGCGCACCTGGTGGCGCGCCAGCTCGGACGGGTCGACGGTCTCGTGCTGTCTTCCCCGGCGCTCGATCCCGGGCTCAACGCGGTGCAGAAACTGCTGCTCGCGGTCCTGCCCTCTGTGGCGCCCAATCTGTGCGTCAGCAACGGGCTGGACCCGAAATGGATCTCCCACGACCCGCAGGTGGTCCGCACCTACCAGCAGGACCGGCTCATCCACGATCGTATTTCTGGCCGCCTCGCGCGCTACATCGCCGATACCGGGCCCCAGGTCCTGGCCGCTGCGCCGCGCTGGGAGGTGCCGACCCTGCTGATGTACGCGGGCCAGGACAGGCTGGTCAGCCCGCGCGGCAGTGCGGCCTTTGCCCAGGCGGCACCGGCCCGCGTCCTCGAGGCCCACTGTTATGCCGAGCTCTACCACGAGATCTTCAACGAGCTCGAGCGAGAGCCCGTCTACGCCCGGCTGCAGGCCTGGCTTAGCCACTGGTTCGCCTGAGCTGCCTCAGGCCTCTCGGGCGGCCTGGCGGCGCCAGGCCAGCCAGAGCAGGGCCAGCCCGGTCAAGGCCACGGGCAGCAGCGAGCCGACGTTGAGCCACCACCACCCCTGGGTGGTGACCAGCGCACCCGAGGCGAAGGACGTCAGCGCCATCACGGCAAACACCACGAAGTTGATGGCCGCCTGAGCCCGGTCTTTCTCCTCCGGTCGGTAGGCCTGCAGGGCCAGCGTGGTGCTGCCGGTGAAGAGGAAGTTCCAGCCCACCCCCAGCAGGAAGAGCGCGATCAGGAACTGGTGCAGGTCCACCCCGCTCAGGGCGACAACGATGCAGAGGACGTTGAGCAGTACGCCCACCCCCATGATGCTCAGGGTGCCGTAGCGCTTGATCAGATGGCCAGTGAAGAAGCCGGGTGCAAACATGCCGATCACATGCCACTCGAGCACCAGCGCCGCGTCGTCGAAGGGGAAGCCGCAGACCTGCATGGCCAGCGGGGTGGCGGCCATCAACAGGTTCATCACACCGAAGCCCAGTGAGGCGCCCACGGCAGCCACGAAGAACAGGGGCTGGCGGGCGATCTCCCAGATCGGGCGGCCCACGGATGCGCCGGCTACCGGCTTCGGCACGGGCGGGAAGGTCACGAAGGCCATGAGCAGCAAGCCCAGCAAGGCGACGATGGCCAGGGCCAGATAGGCGCCAGCGAAGGGCACGCTCAGCAGATTGCGGGTGTAGATGGCCAGATTCGGCCCGGCGATGGCGCCGATCAGCCCGCCCGCCAGCACCAGGGAGACGGCTTTCTCGCGATAGCTGGGCACGACAAGCTCGGCGGCGGCGAAGCGGTAGAGCTGGCCGTTGGCGCTGTAGTAGCCGGCGATGACGGTGGCCGTGATCAGCAGCCAGAAATTGCGGCTCCAGGCGGCATAGGCGCAGAGCAGGGCCGAGCCCAGCGCGACCAGCAGACCGATCTGGAACGAGGCTTGCCTACCCCAGCGTGCCTGGCTGCGCGCGACGAGGCCCGTGCTCAGCGCCCCGCCGACCACATAGCCCATGACCGGCAAGGTGGCCATCCAGCCCTTGGGTGCGAGCGCCAGGCCCACCAGGCCGTTGATGGCGATGAAGACGATGTTGTTGGTGAAGAACAGGCCCTGGCAGACGGCCAGCAAGGCGAGACGAGCGTTCATGGGGCGTGCTTCAGAGAGTGAGCGCGGCCAGGGCGGCCAGGGGGGCGGTCTCGGCCCGCAGGGTGCGCGGCCCCAGGCTCACGGGGATAAAGCCTGCCGCGCGGGCGGCCTGCTCCTCGGCCGGGCTTAAGCCCCCTTCGGGACCCGAGAGGAAGAGGACTGGGCCGTCGTCGAGCCGCGCGCGCTGCTGCGCCAGCGACACGCTGTCGCTCTGAAGCGAGAGCAGCAGACGTTGGCGCGGTAGTTCGCTGCCCAGCCAGGCGGGCAGGGTCTGAATGGCCGGCACGGGCGGCACGCGATTGCGACCGCATTGCTCACAGGCGGCCACGGCGATGGCCTGCCAGTGCTGGCGCTTCTTCTCGGCGCGCTCGCCACTGAGGCGCAGCACGCTGCGCTCCATCTGCAAGGGCTGCAGGCTGGCGGCGCCCAGTTCCGCGGCCTTTTCGACCAGCCAGTCCATGCGCTCATTGGCCGGCACGCCGAGGGCCAGGTGCACGGCGCGTGACGTCTCGCGTTCGACAGCCATGTGCGAGACGATCTGTGCCTCCACCTCGCTGCGGCCCATGCGCGTGACCGTGGCCTCACACTCGCCGTCTTCGCCGTTGAAGAGCGTGATCGTGTCGCCGGGCTGCAGACGCAGGACCTGGACGTGGCGTGCCGCGCCCGCAGGCAGCGTGAGGATGCTCCCCACGGGCAGGGAGACGGGGCAGTGAAAGCGCGGCATGGCGTTCAGACGCGCCCGTAGGCGTAGCCACTGACCTCGGTGATGCCCTCGACCTCGTCGATGAGGCGCAGCAGGGGCTTGAGCTCGATGTAGCGCGCGCAGGTGGCGCGGATGTAGGCGATGAAGCGCGGCGCGTCGGCCAGGTAGTGCGGCTTGCCGTCGCGCAGCGTGAGCCGCGCGAAGATGCCGGCCACCTTGAGGTGGCGCTGCAGGCCCATCCACTCGACGCCCTTGTAGAACTCGCCAAAATCTTCGCCCACGGGCAGACCGGCCTTGCGGGCCTGCTGCCAGTAGCGGATGGTGACGTCGAGCACGAAGTCCTCCTCCCAGGTCAGGAAGGCGTCGCGCATCAGACTGGCGATGTCGTAGGTGATGGGGCCGTGGACGGCGTCCTGGAAATCCAGCACGCCCAAGCGAGTCTCCGCGCCGTCACCGGGAATCATCAGGTTGCGCGGCATGAAATCGCGGTGCACGTAGACCGCAGGCCAGGCCAGGTTGCGTTCGATGATGAGGTCGAACATCCGGTCCAGGGTCTCGCGCAGCTTGCCTTCGACGGGCACCCCGCGGTGGCGGGCCAGGTACCACTCGGGGAAGAGCTCGAGCTCACGCCGCAGCAGCGGCGTGTCATAGGGCGGCAGCACATCCGGACGGGAGGCCTGCTGCCAGGCCACAAGTGCATCGACGGCGCGCAGGTAGAGCGGCAGGTTGGCGGCAGCATCGTTCCTGTCGATCACCTGCATCATGGTCTGGCTGCCCAGATCGGACAGCAGCATGAAGCCCTGGGTCTCGTCCCAGTCCAGCACCTGCGGCACGTGCAGGCCCGCCCGGGCCATCAGGTCGGCCACCTGTACAAAGGGGCGACAGTTTTCCTTGTCGGGTGGCGCGTCCATGATGATGCGCGTGGTACCAGCGGCGTCGATGCGGAAATAGCGGCGAAAACTCGCGTCGGCCGAGGCCGGGCGCAGGGTCTGGGGCTGCAGCTGCTGGGCTGCGGACAGGCCGTCCAGCCAGTGCAGGAAGGCGGCGGCACGCTCGGGGCTGGCCCAGGGGATGGGGTTGGAGGAGGGGGCGCTCATGGATAATCCATTCTACAAACCCCGTCTGTCCGGACCGCCCGCCTTGCCCCGTCTCTTCCGTCCTGTCCTGAAACCGCTGGCCCTGCTGGCCTGCGCACTGTGGCACGGCTCCGCGGCGCAGGCGCAAGAGGCCGGCGCGGATCCGCTGCAGCTGCGCATCAGCCCCTTGCTGGCCGAGACCCTGAGTCCTCAGCAGCGCACGGCCTCGCCGACCTATGTCTACGGTGAGCGCCTGTCAGCCGAGAGCGATACCGAGATCGTGCTCGAGGGCGGCGTGGAGTTTCGGCGCGCCGACCTTACGATCCGCGCGGACCGTCTCGAATACGACCAGGCGCGGGATCTGGCGCGGGCGCGCGGCGATGTGCGCGTGAACCAGGCGGGCAATGTGTTCGAGGGCCCGGCCCTGGATCTGCGCATCGATGCCTTTGAGGGCTTTTTCGACCAGGCCCGCTACCGTCTCTTGTCCAATGAGGCGCATGGCGAAGCCGAGCGCATCGATTTCCTGGACGACAAGCGCGCTGTCGTGCGCAACGCCACCTTCACGACCTGCCAGCGCGAACCCGGCCCGGACTGGATGCCAGCGTGGCTGCTGCGCGCCGCCACGCTGCGCCTGGACAGCGAGGAGGAGACGGCCGAGGCCGAGGACGTGACGGTGAGTTTCCAGAACGTGCGCGTGGTGGGGCTGTCGTCCATGACCTTTCCGCTGACCGAGAAGCGCAAATCTGGCTTCCTGTCGCCGACCTTCAGCGCCGACAACATCAGCGGCACCTCGGTCACGGCGCCCTACTACTGGAACATCGCCCCCAATCGCGACGCGACCTTCTATCCCACGGTCATGAGCCAGCGCGGCGTCAACTATGGCGGCCAGCTCCGCTATCTGGAGGCTGGGTATACGGGTCTGCTGCGGGCGGACTACATGCCGGGAGACAAACTGCGCGACCGGGATCGCTGGGGCCGCTCCTTCCAGCACAGGGGCGCGATTTCGGATGCGTCCTTGGGGGGGCTGGGTCTCAACCTCAACCTCAACCGCGTCAGCGACGACAACTACTGGCGCGATTTCCCGCGAGCGACGTCCTCGCTGACCCAGCGCCTGCTGACCAACGATGTCGGCCTGAGCTGGAACCGCGGGCCCTACTCGGCCACCTTGCGGACGCTGCAGTGGCAGACCCTGCAGGATCCGCTCGCGCCGATCGTGCCACCCTACAACCGGCTGCCTCAGATCGTGGCGCGCTACACCCAGCCCGATGCTGCGGGCTTTGACGTCGGGCTGGAGGCCGATTACACCGACTTTCAGGCGAACGCCGCGTTGACCGGACAGCCCAATGCGCAGCGCAGCGTGATGAAGGGGCAGCTGAGCTATCCCATGCTGGGTTCGGCCGGCTTCATCATCCCGCGCATGTCGGTCCATTCGGTCAATTACAACTTTGATCGGGCGCTGTCCAACGGCCAGCGCCAGGCAGGGCGGACGGTCCCGACCTACAGCCTGGACACCGGCCTGGTCTTCGAGCGCGACGCCAGCTATTTCGGCAGCGGTTTTCGCCAGACGCTGGAGCCGCGCCTGTTTTACACCTACACGCCCTATGTCGAGCAGAACCATTTGCCCAACTACGACTCGGGCTTGCTGGACTTCAACTTTGCCAGCATCTACAGCGAGAACGCCTTTGTCGGCAACGACCGCATCGCCGACAACAATCTGTTGACGGGGGGGCTGTCCACCCGCTTGCTCGACCCGGACACCGGCGCCGAGATCCTGCGCCTGGGCATCGCCCAGCGCCTGCGCTTGGAGGACCAGCGTGTCACCCTGCCCGGCGGCACGCCCTCGCCCAAGGGCGTGAGCGATATTCTGCTGGGTGCGGGCCTGACCATCGATCCGCGATGGTATCTGGACAGCACGGTGCAATACAACCAGAAGACCGGCGAGTCCGAACGTTCCACGGTCAGCATGCGTTACAACCCGAGCAACTACCGCGTCGTCAACCTGGCCTACCGCTACCAGCGCAACCTCAGCGAACTCGTCGACATCGGCTGGCAGTGGCCGCTCAACGACCTCTGGGGCGACAAAGGGCAGGACCTGGGTCGCGGTCTGGGCCAGGGCCCGGGGCGCTGGTACAGCGTGGGGCGTCTGAACTACAGCATGCAGGACGACAAGCTGGTCGACTCCATCATCGGCTTCGAATACGATGCGGGCTGCTGGCTCGGCCGCATCGTGCTCGAGCGCCTGCAGACCGGCCTGGCCACGAGTACCCGGCGCATCATGTTCCAGCTCGAGCTGGTGGGCTTCTCGCGCGTGGGTATCGACCCGCTGCAGTCGCTGCAAAGAAACATCCCCCGCTATCAGTTCCTGCGGGAGCAGGTGACGACGCCCAGCCGCTTTAGCAATTACGATTGATCCATGACAGTTATCCGTTTTCCGGTGCTCCTGCTGCTTGTCCTGCTGGCCGGTGCGCCGGCGTGGGCCCAGGGCCTGCGCCCGTCCGCGGCGAGCACGCCTGCACCCGCCCTGACCGAGCCCACGGTGCTGGTGCCCGGCGTGCGCTCGGCCGACTTCATCGTGGCCGTGGTCAATGCCGAGCCCATCACCAACCAGCAGGTCAGCGCTCAGGTCGAGCGCATCCGTCGCCAGCTTGCGGCCCAGCGCCAGCCCCAGCCCGATCCGCGCGAGCTCGCGCGCCAGGTGCTCAATCAGCTCATCGATGACCGGGCCCAGCTGCAGCTGGCCAAGGAAAGCGGTATCAAGGTCGATGAGCCTTCGATTGACCAGGCCGAGCAGACCGTCGCCAGCCAGAACCAGCTCACCGTGGAGCAGCTCCGGCAGCAGCTGCAGAGGGAAGGAATTGCCTATGCGAGCTTTCGTGAACAGCTCAGCGACCAGTTGCTGCTGACGCGGCTGCGCGAGCGAGAGGTCGAGTCACGGGTGCGCGTGAGCGACGTGGACGTGGACCAGTACCTGGCCGAGCAGCAACAGCTTGCCAGCGATCCGGCGCGCCAGCTGATCCACATTGCGCACATTCTTGTGGCCGTGCCTGAGAGCGCGGACGAGGCCCAGCTCAAGGAGCGGCAGGCCAGGGCGGAGCGTGCCTTGCAGCGCGCCCGTAGCGGCGAGGATTTTGCCGCGCTGGCGCGCGAGCTTTCCGACGCGTCCGATCGCGCCAACGGCGGCCAGCTCGGTCTGAGGCCTGCGGATCGCTATCCTGCTCTGTTCGTTGACGCCGTGCGTACACTGGCCTCAGGCGACCTGGCGGGCATGGTGCGTTCCGGGGCCGGTTTTCATGTGCTCAAGCTGATCGAACGGCGCCAGCCTGGTCTGCCGCCGACCACGGTCACCCAAAGCCGCGCGCGCCACATCCTGCTGGTGCCCAGCACCCAGCTCGGCGAGGCCCAGGCGCGCGACAAGCTCAACGATTTCCGTCGTCGCATCGTCAACGGCGAAACCGACTTCGCGACCCTGGCGCGCCAGCATTCACAGGACGGCAGCGCGACTCAGGGCGGCGACCTGGGCTGGGCCAACCCCGGCATGTTCGTGCCCGAATTCGAACGCGTCATGGACCAGCTCGCGCCTGGGCAGATCAGCCAGCCCCTGATCTCGCGCTTCGGCGTGCACCTGATCCAGTTGATCGAGCGTCGCACCGCGACGCTGAGCCAGCGCGAGCAGCGTGAACTCGTGCGCGGCATGCTGCGCGAGCGCAAGACCGCCGAGGCGTATGAGAACTGGGTACGCGACGTGCGCGGGCGCGCCTATGTGGAGCTGCGCGAAGCACCGCAGCAATAACGCCGTGAAGCACATTCCGCGCAAGCGCTTCGGCCAGCACTTCCTGGCCGACCACGGCATCATTGAAGGCATCGTGCGGGCCATCGATCCGCGACCGGGTCAGGCCATGGTCGAGATCGGGCCTGGCCTGGCAGCGCTCACCCAGCCCTTGGTGGAGCGGCTGGGCCGGTTGATGGTGATCGAGCTGGACCGGGACCTGGCAGCCCGTCTGCGCACCCACCCCCAGCTGGAGGTCATCGAGTCCGATGTGCTCAAGGTGGACTTCACCCGTCTGGCGCAGGAACGTGCCATTCCGAAGCTGCGGGTGGTGGGTAACCTGCCCTACAACATCTCCACCCCCATCCTCTTCCATCTGCTGGAGCACGTGGCCGTGGTCGAAGACCAGCACTTCATGCTGCAGAAGGAAGTGATCGATCGCATGGTGGCCCAGCCGGCGACGGCGGACTATGGTCGCCTGAGTGTGATGCTGCAGTGGCGCTACGCCATGGAGAACGTGCTTTTTGTGCCGCCAGAGAGCTTCGACCCGCCGCCCCGTGTGGACAGCGCCGTGGTTCGCATGGTGCCGCATGCGCAGCCGGCAGCGCTGGAGGTGAAGCGCCTCGAGCAGCTGGTGCAGGTGGCTTTCAGCCAGCGCCGCAAGATCCTGCGCCACACGCTGGGGCGCTGGCTGGAGGAAAAAGGCGTGACCGTCGATTTCGACCTGCAACGCCGCGCCGAAGAGGTGCCTGTGGCCGAGTACGTCGCGCTGGCACAAGCCCCGACAGCATGAAAAAAGCCACGACCAGAGTCGTGGCTTTTTCGTGGGCACCCGCAGAAATGGCTCTGCCGGGCCGCTACGCCTCAGGCGGTCACGCAGCTGCCAACCAGTAGCCCGCGTTGAAAGGGCTGCTCATGCGCAGCGCCAGCGGCGACACGTCGAGCAGCTTGTCGGTTGGCATCTTCTCGCCGCCCTCTTCAGCCGTCTCGAGGCTGGTGCTGGTGGCGACGACCTCGCTGGCCACGCCTTCTGCCTTAGCCTCGTTCGCCCGTTCTGCTTGGCTGGTTTGTGCAGAACGGGCTACAGAAAAGAATAGAAACACCG
>JAIERT010000022.1 GCA_019746735.1 Burkholderiaceae bacterium
CCAACAAGGTGATCAAGATCTTCGGCGGCCAGCAGCAGCAGCGCGAGCGTTTCTTCCAGGACACCGAGAGATTCAGACGCTCCATGATGCGCGAGGCGGTCCCGGCCTCTGCGCTTACCCCGATCACCCACCTCGTGGCGGCCATGGCCGTCGCCGCCATCACCTATCTGGCGCTGAGCCAGACTACAGGACAAGCCAGCGTTTCGGCAGGCGGCTTCGTGTCTTTCATCGCCGCCATGCTGCTGATGATCTCCCCCATCAAGCAGCTGACGGCCATCAACCCCATCCTCCAGCGGGGCCTGTCGGCCTGCGAGAGTGTGTTCCATCTGCTGGACATGCCGGACGAACAGGACCCTGGCCGCCTGGAACTTCCACATGCCCGAGGCCAGATCCGCTTCGACAATGTCAGCTTCAGCTATCCCGGCGAGGAGCGGCAGGCACTGGATCGCATCAGCTTCGAAGCCAGCGCCGGGCAGACGGTGGCCCTGGTCGGAGCCTCCGGCGGCGGCAAGACCACGATCAGCGCGCTGATCCCCCGCTTCTACCGCCCTACCGGTGGACGCATTCTGATCGACGACATTGACATCAACGAACTCACGTTGGCCAGCCTGCGGCACAACATTGCCCTGGTTAGCCAGGACATCGTCCTGTTCAACGATACGGTCGAGGCCAACATCGCCTTCGGTGCGCGAGCAACCACCACCCGTGACGAGGTGATTGCCGCCGCGCAGGCCGCCCATGCGTGGGACTTCATCCAGCAGCTGCCGCAGGGCCTGGACACCTCCATCGGCGAAGATGGTGCCAAGCTTTCAGGCGGCCAGCGTCAGCGCATCGCCATCGCCCGCGCCTTGCTCAAGAATGCCCCGATTCTGATCCTGGACGAAGCCACCTCGGCGCTGGATACCGAGAGCGAGCGTCAGGTGCAGGCAGCACTGGCCACGCTCATGAAGAACCGCACGACCCTGGTCATCGCCCACCGGTTCAGCACCATCGAGCATGCCGACCAGATTCTGGTGCTGGACCAGGGCCGCATCGTCGAACGCGGCACCCACGCCGATCTTCTGGCCGCAGGCGGCTATTACGCCAACCTTAACCGGATGCAGACATGAGCGGGATTCCCATCCTCATGTACCACCAGATCGACGAGCCGCCGCCCCGCGGCACGCCGCTGCGCGGTCTGGTGGTTTCGCCGGGCTCATTCGCACGACAGATGGGACTGCTCAGCCTGCTGGGCTATCGCGGCTTGTCCATGCGTGATCTGGAACCCTACCTACGCGGCGAGCAGCAGGGCAAGGTCGTAGGCCTGACCTTCGACGACGGCTACCAGAACAACCTGCGGCACGCCCTGCCCATCCTTCAACGATATGGCCACACCGCCACCATCTACGCCGTCAGCGACATGATGGGTGGACGCAATGTCTGGGACGAGGGCTTGGTCGCCCAGAAATCCCTGATGAGTCTGGACGAGTGGCGTGTCTGGCGTGATGCCGGCATGGACATCGGCTCGCACACGCGCAGCCACGCGCACCTGAACGAACTCGACGCGGATGCAGCACAGCAGGAAATCGCCGGTTCGCGCCAAGCCCTGGAACAGCAACTCGGTAGCCCCGTGCGCCACTTCTGCTATCCCTACGGCCAGTTCAGACCCGAACACGCAGCCCTGGCCCGCCAGGCCGGCTACGTCACGGCTACCACAACCACCCGCGGTCGAGTGCACCCGGGTGACGATCCCTACACCTTGCGTCGCATCATGGTGGCCTGCTCCACCAACTTGATCCAGTTTGCGGCCAAGGTTTTGACCTCCTACGAAGACAAGAGACGATGAAACCTTTTGTGCTCTACTGCAAGAGCTACAGCACCGACCTCAAGCGCGTGGTCCGGCTGACCAGATCCATCCGGCAGCACAATATTGAAAACATCCCCTTCTACGTCTCTGTGCCGCAGACCGAGCTGGCGCTGTTCCGCGAGCACTTGGCCGAATTGCCAGTCGAATTGCTGGCCGACGAAGACATCCTGCACGCAGCGCATCCCGCCCTGGCGCAACAGGTGGCCCAGATGCCTGGCTATTTGGCCCAGCAGGTGGTGAAATCCGAGTTTTGGCGCCTTGGCGTGTGCGAAGCCTATTTGTGCCTCGATTCGGATGCATTTTTCATCCGGCCCATCCGCAGCTCGGACTTTCTCGCACCCGACGGCGCACCCTATACCATGCTGGACGAGGCGCATGAACTGCTGGAGGATGCGCTACGACACGGACGCCAGCGCGTGATCGACGACTTCGTGCGCGAGGCCAATCTTGTGCAGCAACTCTTCGGCCGGCCCGGTCGCCGCTACAGCTTTGGCCCTTTCCCCCTGGTCTGGCACCGCGCCGTCTGGCAGAGCCTGGATCAGAACTACCTGCAGCCGCGCGGCATGACCCTGGCTGACGCCATCACCCAGGCCCCGATCGAGTCGCGCTGGTATGGCGAAGCTCTACTGGCTTGGCAAGCAGTGCCCCTCCATCCTTGCCAAGCCTTGTTCAAAGTCTACCACTATGCTTGGCAGTACGACCGCGACCGGCGCAGGGGCATCTGCAACGAACAGCTTGCACAGTTCCATTGCGGCGTTATCCATCAATCCGCCTGGGAGCGCGACATGGACTGGCCACGCGAGGGCGGCAACTGGTTCTCCAGAACAGGCCGTCGACTGCGCCGGCTACTGGGACGTATTTGATGACAACCGCTCCGCCGTCATGCCCGCCAGTCCTGCTGACATCCAGCGTGATCGCCCACGACACAGGCGTCACGCTCCGAGACACCGACGAACGCTTGAGGCTGACACTGGACTCTGTCGGAGAGTGGCTGAGGATCGATCCTGGGCTGCAGCTCGTGATCTGCGACGGCTCAGGATTCGACTTTTCGGAGTCCATTCGGCAACGCTACCCTTCAACCACCGTCGAATGCCTGTTCTTCCAGAACGACGCCCAGGCCGTCCGGCGTTTCGGCCGAGGCTATGGCGAAGGTGAGATCGTCCGGCATGCCGTCAAACACTCCCGCCTTATCGCCCGGGCTGGATGCTTCGCCAAGTGCACGGCTAAGCTCTGGGTGGAGAACTACCGCGACTGTGTCGCGGAATGGGACGGTCGTCTCTGTCTCAAAGGTGTGTTCCTGAACGCCTTCTCACCCTTCAAGCCCACCACGCTGGCCTACATCGACACACGCTTCTACCTCGCGCAAGTCCGGATGTACTGCGAACTCCTGCTTGAGGCTCATACCCGCGTAGACAAGGATCAAAATTACGGCCTCGAAGAGGCTTTCCGCGATGCCGTGCTATCGAACGGACTGACCGGAGTGCTGTGGCGCACACCGCCCATCATCGAAGGCGTGGGCGGCGGCATCGGCGTGTCCTACCGCAACCCGTTCAAGCGCATCGTCAAGGAAAAGCTCCGCAGCCTGCTGGTGCAACATCACACGAAATTCGCAGCGCTCTTCCTGGCAAACAGCGCCTAGAACGCGGCGTTTGCGGATACATCCGGTCTGAGCTCCAGCGTTAGCCGCGCACAGATGTAGCCCAAAAGGGCAGCTTGCATCTGCAATAGATGCTCGCGGTATATCGAGTCGGCAAAACCGCGGAGCAGCCAAAAGACCGCCAACAGGAAAAGTGCGAGTGCCCAAGGCCCAGCTGAGGGGTGGCGCAGATGACGCCAGCCATACCAAGCCATACCGAATAGCAGCGCCAACAGTGACAGACAGCCTACCCAGCCCAGTGCTAGCGCTGTGTCAAGCCACCCCTGGTGCGCGTGCTCATACACCATGGCCGGCATGTGCCCGCATTTTTCCTCGATCAGTTTCTTGTAAGTCAAGCGTGAACCATCCAGCCCCAGCGGATGCTCCTGCACCAGCAGCCAGCCAGCGCGCATGAGCGTTATGCGCGCGCCGTCACCGTTGAGCCCTCCAATCAGCGCCGTCACGTAATCCGGCTCGCGATCCGCCATGCGCGCACGCATTCCATCCAGCGTGGCCTTATCCGGACCTTCGCAAAGAAAACGAACAGGGTCCTTGATCATGAAAGCAATACGGACCTTATCGCTCATCTGGTGCCAGCGTTCGTCCTTGCTGAAGGAAAACATCGCCACCAGCCCCAGAGCCGCCAGCATGACCAGCATCAGGACGAATTGTCCGCGACGCCCCTTGGGCCTTGATGCGATCTGTCTATCTATCGTACGCCAGTGGAAACGCAGGCAGAAGACGGCGCTGGCTAGCAGGATCATCACAAGCCCGTACAGCACGGCGCCGCGCGAATAGGCAATGACCACACTCATGAAACAGATGACCACGGCCAGGCCGGCCCAGCCGGCCACAACAAAGCGCCGCCCCAGCGCGGCGAACAGCAGGCAGCACATGAAAAGAATGATGGACTGGTCCGCCGTGTAACCCAGATTGCCGTGCATGGGATCAAAGCCACGAAAGCCCCACGGAAAAGCCTGCAAAGCCCAGGGGCTGCTTCCCGACAGAATGGATTGCAGGTTCGACAGCATCTCCCGCAGCGGCATGTGCAAATGCACCTTGGCCCCCAGCAGACCCGACCAAGCGAGCAGGATGATGAACAGATGGATTGCCACAAGGAAAGCGCTGGCCAGGCCCAACTGCCACAGATTGGGGCCTCGCCGCCCCAACAGCAGCACGCCCGCGATCCCGATGATCCAAGCCACAAGGGCCGTTCCCCACTGCCCTCTGAGATTCTCCCAAGCGACTGTCGGCTGCTCAGCCCACAAAGGAAAGAGCAAAAGGTACGCCGCCCAGAGTAAAAGCAGACCTCCTGGAGCCAAGGGCAGAACACGCCAAGAATGCGCCGGCAGCGTCTTCTTGCGCATCAGTTCAAACGCGATCAGACTCAGCAAGACCAGCAGAAGCAGGTAGCGCAACGCGACCGTGTTGGCGATCGGCAGAACCGCCAAGTACGCCAGGAACGCGAAAAAATAGAGTCGCTGTCTGAAAAGCATCCCTTGGGCAGACGCTACACGAGAGTCTTTCATGCTCTCAAATCGGTCGGCGCAGCAAGATTCATCCCTTCGAAAGTGCTGCACTCGTCCAGACTCTTGAGAACGGCGCGACGATCCATCATCCGGACGATCTTGTTGACCCATCGCGAAGAGTGGCGCTTGGCCGTGATATGGTAGAAATGTCGGTATCCCATCTCCTCGAGCAGTACGCGCGATTCATTGACCTTGTCAAGCGTGAAGGCCTCCCAGAAAATCAATGGCTTGTGCTGACGGATTGTCTGTTGCAGGCTCTGAATGACCTTTGCTTCGTTGCCCTCGACGTCGATCTTGATCAACGAGACGGACCGGTCTTCCCGCATCTGAGCCAGTACCTCGTCACCTACGACGATCTCTACCTGATCATCACCCATGACAGTCGACTGAAAAGTGCTGTTCAACAGCGCGTTGTTGGTGTCGTAGGGATTCTCATTGGACAAGCGAGCGTATCCCGCTTTTTCACCAACCGCCTTTTCCACCAGAACCACATTCGACACGCGGTTCAGATACAGATTGGCCTTGAGGATCCAGCAATTGCTGCGGGACGGCTCGAACGAAATCACCTTGGAAAAGACCCGGGAAAAGTAGAGCGTGTGGTTGCCGATGTTGGCCCCAATGTCCAACACAACACCGGATGGGCTGGCCCCCAGTGAGCACATTTTTTCCAGGAGTTCCTTTTCGTTGAAGCCATTCACAAGCATCTCGCGACAGATCGGATCGTGGGGCATCGTCCAGAAAGTCGGAAACTCACGCCGACGACGAAGAATCCTGATGGTTGGCTTGATCAACAACCCGGTTTGAAGAGCATGCGCCACTCTTAGAAAAACACTCACCTTGCCCCCCTGATGCAGACGGTTGAAATTCGGTTCATTTTTTGCTAATCGCGATCTGCCCACACCAGCCAAGCAACTGATTGACGGCGGCATTCGTCGTGTACGGGCTGTCTCGCCCATTATCTGGTAGCCCCTGGCGGGACCACCGCTCATACAACTGCTCCAGAGTCGCCGCAAAAGGCGCAGCGACCACTGCCGGCAGACTGTCATCTGTTGTCCGTCCCGTCTCGACCACGAGGTGTCCCTCGTCCCGGATCATCGCCGCCATCTGCGGGTTGCGGTGCACGATGGACAGGATAGGACGCTGCATCCACAGGTACTCATAGAGCTTGGAGGGGATGTACTCCTCGCACAGCGGGTCTTCGCCGTGCAGCAGCAGCAGCACGTCTACGCCGCGCATGCGATGCAGGATCTGGTCGCGGCCAGACAGGCCGGTGGCTGGATCAGCCTCAATACGGCCGTGCTGACGCACCTGCTCGCGTACCGGCGAGTGGGCAAGCAGCTCGGCCGCGGGGGCATCGATGGATCCCCCGTAGATGTGCAGTTCGGTCTGCGCCAGCAGCTCCGGGCGGCGGGACTTGAGCAGCTCCAGGGCCTTGACGAAAGGCACCATGCTGCGCGTGGCCGAGAGCGAACCGAAATGGCCCACAACGAACTTCGCCCCCGGTTTGTAGGGCGGCAAGGTATCGAAAGGCCTGTCGATGCCAGGCAGCATCATCTTGCCCTTGTCGCCCAGCTGCGGATGGCGCGCGCGCGCGCTGGCCAGGGCCTGGTCGGTGAACCAGATGGCGATGTCGGCATCGGTGCAGATCTGTCGCTCGATATCCGCCTGCTTCTTCTGGTGCGGGGTGCGTGGCGTGGTGCCTGGGACGACCAGCGGATCGTGCACCTCGGCCAGCCAGGGCGTGCCGGTGGCGAACTTCAGGGCCCGCCCGGCCACGTGGGCGGCGTAGGCGCCACCCGTGGAATAGATCAGATCAAAAGGCTGCTGGTGCGCCAGCGCCCTGCCTTTGAGGTAGGCCGTGAGCCACCAGGACCAGGAGCTTTCCAGCGGGCGGACCAGCTTCTCGATGACCATCCCCGGCACGAGCACCAGCGAAGCCAGCAGCATGAGCACGCGATAGACCATCCCTTTGCCGAAGCGCTTGCGCAGCACATGGCGCAGGTCGAAGCGCAAACCGGCGGGTCCGGCGGGCCAGAGCCGGTAGTGCTCCAGTTCCGGGTCCTGCTCACCAGAGACGCCGCTGAGCACCACGAGCTCGATG
The DNA here is from genome assembly GCA_019746735.1 of Burkholderiaceae bacterium. Lineage (GTDB taxonomy): Bacteria > Pseudomonadota > Gammaproteobacteria > Burkholderiales > Burkholderiaceae_C > Hylemonella. The sequence continues at coordinate 7,113 of JAIERT010000022.1, forward strand.
CCGGCCGCCTTGAGATGGGGCAGCTTGTCGGTGATGGTATGGCTGGCCGCGCGGCCGTCCATATTGAAGGCGTGCGAGATGATGAGCCAGCGTTGCCGGGGTTTGTCAGTCATAGGGAGCGGATGGAGAGGGCCTGCTGGTACAGAGCTTCGTATTCTAGCGCCGCCCTCTCCCAGGTATGGGCCTGCGCAAAGGCCAGACCCTGCCCGCGCAGACGGTCGGCCAGGCCGGCATCGTCGAGCACGGCACGGACCAGACGTGCGAGCGCCGCACTGTCGCGCGGGTCATGCAGCAGCAGGGCCTCCTGCCCGTCGTGCAGCTCGCGCGAGATGCCGCAATGCACCGGACCGCTGACGACCACGGGCAGGCCGTGCGCCATGGCTTCGAGCACCACCATGGCATAGGTGTCCTCCAGCGTCGGGGGCACCAGGCAGTCGGCTGCGCGGTAGACCGGCACCAGGTCCTCCTGCAAACCGAGAAAATGCACGCGGGACTCCAGACCCAGCTCACGTGCCAGTGCCGCATAGCGCGGCGCGGCGCCGGGCTTGCCGGCCACGACCAGCTGCGCTTCTGGCGGCAGCAGCTTCAACGCCGTCAGCAAGGCATCCAGGCCCTTGCGCTTGTAGTCGTTGGCCACGAAAAGCAGCAGCGGCCGATCGGGCGGCAGGTCAAGCATGCGACGGGCCATGGTGCGCGTCACCTTGTCCTGCTGCAGTGCGGTGCCGGGCGTGATGACCGACAGGCGTTTGTGACTGTGCGGATAGACCTGCTCGCACTCCTGGCGCAGCATCTGCGAGGTGGCGACGATGCTGCGCCCGGGCCGGCGCGCAAAACGTGCACCTTCCAGCCAGACGTAGGTGGCCAGGCGCGGACTGGTCCAGATCTTGAGCCACTGCAAGGCGCGTCTCCAGCCACGCTTGCCGTGCAGCAGGTTGTAGCGCAAGGGCCGCACGTGGATGGTCTGCACCTGGCCATGCCAGGTGTTCTCGTGCGAATGCACCACATCAAAGCCCTCGCGTGTCTGCCACCAGCTCGACAGTGCGAAGACCAGCTGGTTGAGCCAGCGCGGCTTCTGCCCCGTACTGGCAACGCGGTGATAAGTAATGCCGGGCACGGGCTGGTTGCTCTCCTGCGAGAACACGTGCACCTGGTGTCGTGCCGCCAGCTGCTCCGCGATGGCCACGGCATAACTCTCGGCGCCGCCGCCCGTGCGCGAGAAGTTGCGGTTGATGATGGCGATGCGCATGCGTCGGCAAACCTGGCCCTAGAGCAGCACGATGTCGTACTGCTCCTGCCACATCGAGGCCTCACTCTGCAGCGAGATGGGCTTGCCGATGAAGTCGGAGAGACCCGCCAGGTGCTGGCTTTCCTCATCGAGCAGCAGCTCGATGACCTGGGGCGCGGCCACCACGCGGAACTCGCGCGGATTGAATTGCCGCGCCTCGCGCAGGATCTCGCGCAGGATGTCGTAGGCCACGCTGCGCGCGGTCTTGACGATGCCCTTGCCCGCGCAGCTCGGGCAGGGTTCGCAGAGCATGTGGGCCAGCGACTCGCGCGTGCGCTTGCGCGTCATCTCCAGCAAGCCGAGCTGGGAGAAGCCGCCCAGCATGGTCTTGACGCGATCGCGCGCGAGCTGCTTGCGGAACTCGGCCACCACCGCCTCGCGATGGTCCTCGCGCGTCATGTCGATGAAGTCCGCGATGATGATGCCGCCCAGGTTGCGCAGGCGCAGCT
>JAIERT010000400.1 GCA_019746735.1 Burkholderiaceae bacterium
CCTGGCCCAGCGCGTCCGGCGCATCGCAGGCCACCACGCGGCGCTGCGGCATGCTGCGCAGCCAGGTGATCTGGCGTTTGGCCAGCTGGCGCGTGGCAGCGATGCCGCGTTCGCGCAGCTCGCTCATGGGGAAGATACCGTCAAGGGCTTCCCAGGCCTGGCGATAGCCCACACAGCGCATGGACGGCAGGTCCGCCTGCAGGTCGCCGCGTGCGCGCAGGCGCTGCACCTCGTCGAGCAGGCCGGCGGCCAGCATGGCGTCGAAACGCTGCGCGATGCGGGCGTGCAGCCAGGCGCGGTCCTGCGGTTCGAGTGAGATCAGCGTGGTGGCGCGCGCTGCAGCCGAGGGCTGGGCGTCGTCGCCGCGCGTGTGGAAGGACGAGAGGGGGCGGCCCGTGAGACGAAAGACCTCGAGCGCGCGCTGGATGCGCTGGCTGTCGCCCGGTGGCAGGCGCGCGGCCGTGACCGGGTCCACACGCTGCAGCTCGGCGTGCAGCGCGGGCCAGCCCTGGGCCTGTGCCTCGGCTTCGAGCTGCGCGCGTACAGCGGTGTCAGCCGGAGGCATGTCGTCGATGCCGTCGAACAGGGCCTTGAAGTACAGCATGGTGCCACCCACGAGCAGCGGGTGCTTACCGCGCCCGTGGATCTCATGCACCAGCTGCGTGGCATCGCGCACGAACTCGGCCGCACTGTAGGCCTGCAGCGGATCGCGGATGTCGATCAGGTGATGGGGCACGGCGGCCCGTTCCTCTGCGCTGGGCTTGGCCGTGCCCACATCCATGCCGCGGTAGACCAGGGCCGAGTCCACGCTGATAATCTCCACCGGCAGCACGCTGGCGATGGCCAGGGCGGCCGCCGTCTTGCCGCTGGCCGTGGGGCCGGCGATCGCCAGACAGGGCGGGAACTCAGTGCTCGGGGTTGCCATGTTTCTGCACCACGGTCCAGGCGGCCAGCGCGATCAGCACGCTCCAGAACCACACACCGTACAGCAGCGGGCGCGCCGTGCCGTCCATGATCACGCCCAGCACGCTGCCCATGAGGAAGGAGACCAGGGCCATGCCGAAGCCGTTGAGCGCCGAGGCCGCGCCCGCGGATTGCGGGAAGGGCCCGACGGCGCCGCTCTGGCTGCAGGGCTGGTGCACGCCGTGCGCCAGCATGAAGAGGTAGAAGGGGCCCATGATGGTCCAGCCGTTGTGCCAGCCCAGCAGGCCGAAGACGCCCATGAGCGTGCCGCCCGTGAGCGTGAAGCGTGCCGCCAGCGCCACCGTGCGCTGCAGGCCGTAGCGCGGCAACAGCCAGCGGCAGAGCACGGTGCCCGCCAGATAGGTGAAGGACACCGAGGCCATGATCAGGCCGTAGCCCCAGCGCGAGACGCCCAGCAGGTCGATGAAGACGAAGGGCGAGGTGGCCAGCACGGTGAACAGCCCGCCGTAGGAGCCGGCCGACAGCGCCGACCAGGCCCAGAAGGTGCGATGGCTGAGGATGCGACGCCAGGTGGCCAGCAGCGTGGCGGGTTGCAGGGCCAATGGGTTCTTCTGCGGCACGGTTTCCTCGAAGCGCCAGACGATGAGCGCCAGCGTGGCCGCGCCGAAGACGGCCAGCACCAGCAGGGCCGCGCGCCAGCCGGCCACATCGGTCAGCAGACCGCCCAGCGGCCCGCTGAGCGCGGCGATCACGCCCAGGCCCGTGAGGCCCTTGGACATCACGCGTGCACCCTCGACCGGGCGGTAGAGATCACGCACGATGGCGCGTGCGCACATCACGGCGGCGCCCATGGCCGCGCCCTGCAGCGTGCGTGCGGCGATCAGCCAGGCCATGCTCGGCGCCAGCGTGCTGGCCACCGAAGCCACGACGTAAATGCTCAGACCCCAGAGCAGCACGGGTCGGCGGCCCCAGCGGTCCGAGATCGGGCCGCAGACCAGCTGCGCCACACCGAAGGCCAGCAGCAGAGCCGTGAGCGTGAGCTGGGCCTGGGGCAACGTGGCGCCGAAGCCGGCAGTGAGCGCGGGCAGGGCGGGCAGGTAGAGGTCGGTGGTGATCGGCTGCAGGCCCAGCAGCAGGGCCAGGAAGAGCACGGTCAGGGCCGGGGACATGGCGCTGCTGGGCGCCGCGGAAGCGGGGGCGGACATCGCCCCGAGACTACCAGATCACCGCAACCCGAACAGCTCGTTGAGCGCCACCCGGTACTGCGCCTGCCCCACTGAATTCGTGTTGTGGTGCGAGCCGCCTTCGACCAGCACAAAGGCCTTGCGGCCGGTGGCGGCGTCAAAGAGTTTGCGGCCGAGCTCGGGCGGGATCAGGCGGTCTTCGCTGCCGTGCACCACGAGCAGGGGGGCGCCCACGCGGTCCACACGCTTGACGGCTTCGAAGCGCTGGGTGATCAATGGACCCACGGGCAGCCAGCCCCACTTGAAGCTGCTCACCACGTCGGGGATGGAGGTGAAGGTGCCTTCGACCAGGGTGCCGTATTCATCCTCCACCTGGGCTGCCAGGTCGATGGCGATGGCGCCGCCTAGCGAGTGGCCGAAGATGTAGCGCGGGCGCTGGGGGTGCCGCTGCGCCAGCCAGGCCCAGGCGGCGCGCGCATCCTCGTAGGCCATGGCTTCCGAGGGCAGCTCCTGCGAGGTCTTGCCGAAACCGCGGTAGTCGATGGCCAGCACCGAGAAGCCGAGTTCCTGCATGCGCCGCGCGCGGAAGGCCGAGCCCACGACGTTGAAGCGCGCGCCATGCAGGTAGAGCAGCACGGGAGCGTCGGGCCGGCGTGCGAAATCCGGGTGTTCCAGCCACAGGCCGTGCAGCTTGACGGGCTGGCCGGTTTCCTGCGAGGTGAAGGGTATCCAGACATCCTGCATGCCCTCGGCGGCCTGCTCGCCGCGCCACCAGCTGCGGTCCGAGGGCTGGAAGATCCAGCCGCGCTGCTTTTCGTCGAGGGTGGCGCAGCCAGTGACCAGGCCGACGGCTGTCAGCAGGGCCAGCAGGAGCAGGAACCAGCGTTTCATGACGACCTATGATGCACCCGCGGCCTGAAAAGTTCAGGCCGCGCTCACAAAGCCCCGTGCAGCCGCAGCCTTTCTACCCCATTGGAGTGCCCATGCCCGACAGCGTCTTCACCCGCATCATCCGCCGGGAGCTCCCGGCCGTCATCGTCTACGAGGACGCGCAGGTCATCGCCTTCATGGACGCCGGGCAGGTCAACCCTGGCCATGTATTGGTGGCCACCAAGCGCCAGGTCGAGACCGTGATGGAGCTGGAGGAGGCCGAGGCCGTTCATCTGTTCGCCATCGCCACGCGTGTGGCCAAGGCTGTGCAGGCCGCCTTCGCGCCCGAGGGCATGACGCTGCTGCAGACCAACAAGCCCGCGGGCTGGCAGACCGTGCCGCACGTGCACATCCACGTGCTGCCGCGTCATGCGGGGGATGGCGCCGAGCTGGTCTGGCCGCGCAAGGAGCCGGGGCTGGAGACGCTCAGGGTATACGCCGAGCGGATCAAGCTCTGAGCCTGCCTATCATGAGCCTCGCCACCATCCACGCCAAGGAGGAGACTGCATGAAGCACCAGAGCCTGATGAGGCACCTGAACGCACGACGGCTGTACCGCGGGCTGACGCTGGGCGTACTCCTTTCCACCTGGCTGTCCGTGGCCGCGCCGGCGCACGCCAGCGATTCTGAGAGCGCCAGCCTGGCGGCGGGCGTGCCGATCGCCGATGTGCACATGCATCTGTACCGCGGACTCACACCCGACGAATTGCGCGCAGCCATGGACCGCAACAACGTGCGCTGGGGCGGGGGTGTGGGCCCGGTGGGCCCGGGCTATGACCCGCTGGAGTTCAGCAAGGTGCTGGGCGCGCGCTATTTCCCGGCGGGCGCCCAGGCCCAGCAGTTCGTGATGTTCCAGGCTGGCGGTGCGAACGAGCTTGCCAATGTGGACAGTCCGCGCTTCAAGGCCCTGATGGAGCAGCTGGCCGGCCAGTTCGAGCGCAAGGAGATCTCGGGGCTGGGTGAATTGGTGCTCAACAACCATCGCTCCTCGGCCATGCCGGGTTTCGCGCGCAAGGTACGCATCGATGCCGAGAGCCTGCAGGCCATGTATGCGTTGGCCCAGAAACACCAGGGCTATGTGCAGCTGCACATGGATGATGACCCGGACAGCATCGAACAGATCGAGAGCATGGCCCGGCGGTACCCCGATGTGCCTTTCATCCTCGCGCACTGCATGACCCGTGCCTCGGCCCAGGTCGCGCGGGCGGTGCTGGAGCGGCATGCCAATCTCTATTGCGAGACCTCCTACCGTTCCACGGCGCGCAATGGCGCCCCGGGACTGCGCCCGTACATGATCCACACCGCCGACAGCGCCGATTCGGCCTGGCTGGCCGTGATCGAGGCTCTGCCTGAGCGGTTCATGGTGGGCAGCGACATCTACACCAAGGACGTGTCTTATGACGCGGTCATCGGTGCCATCCGTAGCGGCCTGCTGGCCCGGCTCAGCCCAGCCACGCTGAGGAAGGTCGCGCACGAGAATGCGCAGCGCGTCTTCCGCCTGCCACAGCCCTGAGTGTCCCCAGGCTTCAGATCACACCCTGCGCCAGCATGGCGTCGGCCACCTTGACGAAGCCGGCGATGTTGGCCCCGTCCACGTAGCTGACGCTGCCGTCGGCACGCTTGCCGTGGCGCACGCAGGCGGCGTGGATGCTGCGCATGATGCCGTGCAGGCGGGTGTCGACCTCGTCGCGGGTCCACATCAGGCGGCTGGCGTTCTGGCTCATCTCCAGGCCCGACGTGGCCACGCCCCCGGCGTTGCTGGCCTTGCCCGGGGCGTAGAGCACGCGGGCGTCCTCGAACACGCGCACCGCTTCCAGCGTGGAGGGCATGTTGGCGCCCTCGGCCACGCACTTGACGCCATTCTTCACCAGGGCGCGCGCGTCGTTGCCGTGGAGTTCGTTCTGCGTGGCGCAGGGCAGGGCCACGTCCACCGGCACATGCCAGGGGGTGGCGCCTGCATGGAACTTCGCCCCCACCCGTTGTGCATAGTCGCTGACGCGGCCGTAGTGGTGGTTCTTCACGTCCATGAGCACGGTGAGCTTTTCCGGTGTGAAGCCCTGCTCGTCCACGACGGTGCCGCTGGAGTCGGAGACGGTGACGACCCGGGCGTCCAGACTCATGGCCTTCTCGATGGCGTACTGCGCCACATTGCCCGAGCCCGAGACGCTGACGCGCAGGCCTTCGAAGCTCATGCCCTTTTGCTTGAGCATTTCCTCGGCGAAGTAGACCGTGCCATAGCCCGTGGCTTCGGGGCGGACCAGCGAGCCGCCGAAACTCAGGCCCTTGCCGGTGAAGACGCAGTCGGCGCGGTTGCTGAGCTTCTTCATCATGCCGGCCATGTAGCCCACCTCACGGCCGCCCACGCCGATGTCACCGGCGGGCACGTCGGTATCGGCGCCGATGTGGCGGAACAGCTCGCTGACGAAGGCCTGGCAGAAGCGCATGACCTCGCCCTGGCTCTTGCCCTTGGGATCGAAGTCCGAGCCACCCTTGCCGCCGCCCATGGGCAGGGTGGTCAGTGCGTTCTTGAAGGTCTGCTCGAAGGCCAGGAACTTGAGGATGGACAGGTTGACCGAGGGGTGGAAGCGGATGCCACCCTTGTAGGGGCCGATGGCCAGGCTGTGCTGGATGCGGTAGCCGCGGTTGACCTGCACCTGACCCCTGTCGTCGACCCAGGCCACGCGGAACATGATCACCCGCTCGGGCTCCACCAGGCGCTCCAGCAGGCCCTGCTCGGCGTACTTCGGGTTCTGTTCGATGTAGGGCCAGAGGCTTTCCATCACTTCGGTCACCGCCTGCAGGTATTCGGGCTGGCCGGCGTTGTGCTGCGTGACGCGTTCGAGAAAGGCGTGGAGGGAGGCGTGTTTCATGGGGAGGCTCGTCGTGGATGCATGAAGGGGGGCGATTGTGCCGGATCGGAAGGCCCGCAAGGCAAGGGCCCAGGCGCAGGGGCGCCAGACCCGCACAGGGCGTGTCAGCGCCCGCGCAAGAACAGCGCGTCCAGATCCTTGAGGGTTACCTGGCGCCAGGTCGGGCGGCCGTGGTTGCACTGGTCGGAGCGCTCGGTGCGCTCCATGTCACGCAACAGGGCGTTCATCTCGTCCAGCGTGAGCTTGCGGTTGGCACGCACTGCGCCGTGGCAGGCCATGGTGCCCAGCAGCTCGTTGCGCGCGCGCTCGATCACCGTGCTGCCTTCGTGCTGGGCCAGCTCGGCCAGCACGCTGCGCGCCAGTTCCACCGCATCGCCCTGGGCCAGCGTGGCGGGCACGGCGCGCACGGCCAGGGTCTTGGGCGAGAGCGGGCTGATCTCCAGGCCCAGCGTGGCCAGGGTATCGACGTGCGCCTCGGCCGTGGCCACCTCCTGCGGCGTGGCGGCGAAGCTGGCCGGAATCAGCAGGGGCTGGCTGGTGATGTTTTGTATGTCGAGCTGGTTCTTGAGCCGCTCGTAGACGATGCGCTCGTGTGCGGCATGCATGTCGACCACGATCAAGCCCTGGGCGTTCTCAGCCAGGATGTAGACGCCCTGCAATTGCGCCAGGGCGCGGCCCAGGGGCCAGGTCTCGGTGTCGGACGCGGCAGCCACCGCCGTTCGGGCTGAACCGGTCGTTGCCCACGCGGGTGCCGCGACGGGCTCCGGGCCGACGGCTGGGCCAGCTTGCCAGAGCGCCGCCAGATCGCGGACTTCGTAGCCGCGCGCAGGCGCCTCGTTTGCTCTGAAATTGATAGCTGGCTGGGTCCATGTGGCAGACGCCGGCTGGGCCAGCGGCTGGGCGATCTGACTCAGGCTGGCGGCGACGGGCTGGGCCATGCCTTCGGCCACGGCCTGGGCGCGCGGTACGGCCAGCGCGTTTTCCACCGCATGGCGTACGGCCTGGTGCACCTCACGGCTGTCGCGGAAGCGCACCTCGATCTTGGTCGGGTGCACGTTGACGTCCACACGCGCCGGGTCGATCTCGATGTAGAGCGCATAGACCGGCTGCTTGTGGCCGTGCAGCACGTCCTCGTAGGCGCTGCGCGCGGCGTGCGTGAGCACCTTGTCGCGCACATAGCGGCCATTGACGTAGCAGAACTGGTGGTCGGCGCGGCTGCGTGCGGCGTCGGGGATGCCGGCACGGCCCCAGACGCGCACGCCGTGAAAGGCGCCGGGCGCGGCAGCGGTACCGAAATCCACGGCCACGGATTCGGCGATGAAGTCCTCGCCCAGCACATCGGCCAGGCGCTGCTGCAGGGCATCCGGCCCGCTGCACGGGCGCCACTGCTCGACCAGCTTGCCCTCGTGCCAGATGGCAAAGCCCACGTCGGGCCGGACCAGGGCATGGCGACGAACCGATTCGATGCAGTGGGCCAGTTCGGTGGCGTCGGTCTTGAGGAACTTGCGGCGCGCCGGGGTGCTGAAAAACAGCTCCTTGACCTCGACTGTGGTGCCCGTGCTGCGTGCCACGGGCTTGATTTCCCCCGTGCGGCCGTCGAGCAGAAAGGCGCCGGCCTGTTCGATCGTGCGCGAATGGATGGCCATGTCGGCGATCGAGTTGATCGCGGCCAGCGCCTCACCGCGGAAGCCCATGGTGCCCGCGGATTCGAGCTCCTGCAGGCTGGCGATCTTGCTCGTCGCGTGACGCTTGAGGGCGATCGGGAGCTCCTCGCGCGGGATGCCGCCGCCGTTGTCTTCCACCGCGATCAGGCGCACCCCGCCAGCCAGCAGGCGCACGGTGATCTGGCTGGCGCCGGCGTCGAGCGCGTTGTCCACCAGCTCGCGCACCACCGAGGCGGGCCGCTCCACCACCTCCCCGGCGGCGATCTGGCTGATCAGCTCGTCGGGCAGTTCACGGATGGGGCGGCGCGGGGCGGGGGAGAGGGCGGCGTTCACGCGGCCATTGTAGGTGCCGCTCAGAATTTCAGCCGGACCCGGACGTCGAAGCGCTCACGCCCCGGCAGCAGAGAGACCTGCAGGGTCTCGGCGCGCGCCGGCCCGAGGAAGGCATGGGTGAAGAAGCTGCCCATGAAGTGACCCAGGCCCAGGCCGACCAGCACGTCCGAAGGGTAGTGCTGGTTGGCTTCCACGCGCGCCCAGGCGGTGGTGCCGGCCAGCACATCCAGGCCCAGCTGGGCGCGTTCCACGTTCTGCGCCGACCAGCCCATGCGCTGCAGGTTGTAGACGCTCATGGTGTTGTAGAGCGAGACACGCGTAGCGTGGTCCGAAGGCATGCTGGTCTCGCCCGCGCCGTTGGGGCGCATGCGCGAGGTGCCGTCCTTCAGATCACCCGTGAGCTTGCTGGTGACCAGGCGCGCACCGCCTTGCGCCAGCACGACCCGGCCCTTGGCGGCGAACCAGCTCTCGGCGGGTTCGTCCTGCCAGGGCAGCAGCGCCGTCACCACCCAGACGCCCTGGGACAGACTGCGGAAATCGTCGCTGAGCGCGTCGGCGCGCTGTTGTGAGCCGAAGACCGGCGTGTGTTCGGCCATGCGCGTCTGCAGCTTGCGGTCGGCGTCGCCGATCTGCAGGGCCACGGCGCCGAGCAGCGGCGCCCAGGTGCGCGGCGCGGTGGCCGCCGCATGGGCGGCGCGGCCCATGCGGTCCCAGAACCCGTCCTCGGCCCGGGCGGGCAGCAGCGCCGGCAGGGTGGCCAGCATCAACGTGGACAGAAGGCGCGGTGTGCTCATGGGTGCCAGTGTAGGGCGAGCCATTACCATCTGGCACGAAAGGAAACACCATGGCCGGAACCACCCTGCTTGCACTGATCGACGACATCGCCACCATCCTGGACGATGTGGCCACCATGACCAAGGTGGCGGCCAAGAAGACCGCCGGCGTGC
>JAIERT010000040.1 GCA_019746735.1 Burkholderiaceae bacterium
GCCAAATTCTTCAACAAACAGGTGGCTCAATATTGGACGTGCACGGTGGCTCAGTTTGCTTGATGAATCAACAGGCCTCCGTCAACGCCAGCGCTATCACCTTCACCGCCTTCCGAAACTTCAGCCAGGACATCCCCATCGCCGTCGTCACGGCCAGCACGCCGGGACAGATCCTCGGCGGCGGCAACATGACGCTGCACGCCGGCACCGAACTGGTCAATGACCAGAGCCGCATCATGGCTGGCGGCACTCTGGCCATCACCGGCCAGAGCCTGGAAAACCGCGGCCTGGACGTGGCCGCTACCGCCGAGCGCACAGGACGCTCCTACGCCTGGAGCAACTTCAACCACGGCTGCGGCAACATCAAGGGCTGCGACTACAACTACAACGCCTACCGTGACAGTGCCTACAACGTCGGTATCCCGAAGACGCTGCGTCTCAACAGTGCCCGCACCGACGCTGGTAGCGCGCCGGACAGCGCAGGTTTGGGGGCTTCGGCCTCCCTGCCCACGAGCAGCCTGTTCCACTCAGCACCTGATCCGCAGGCGCACTACCTCATCGAGACCGATCCGCTTTTCACCAGCTACCGCAACTGGCTCTCCAGCGACTACATGCTGCAACACCTGGGAGTGGACCCGGCCCTCACACAAAAGCGCCTGGGTGACGGTTACTACGAACAGCGTCTGGTGCGGGAGCAGGTCGCCCAGCTCACTGGCCGCCGCTTCCTGGACGAATACGGCAGCGACGAGCAGCAGTATCAAGCCCTCATGAACGCCGGCGTCGCCTATGCCCAGGCGCACGATCTGCGCCCGGGCATCGCCCTCTCCGCCGAACAGATGGCGGCCCTCACGACCGATCTGGTCTGGCTGGTCGCGCAGACCGTCACCCTGCCCGACGGCAGCATCACCACAGCCCTGCTCCCCCGGCTCTACACCGTGGCACGCGACGGCGATCTGGACGGCAACGGCGCGCTGTTGAGCGCGCGCAGCCTGGACGTCCAGCTCGACGGGCAGTTCAGCGGCAACGGCCGCATCGCTGCCGTGGAGAACGCGCGCATCAAGGCCCATGACATCCAGCTCGCCAGCAGCGGCGCCACCGACCTCCAGGCCGACCGCATCACCTTGCAAGCCACCCAGGATATTCACCTTGTCGGCAGCCGCGTTGAAGCGGGCAGCAGCCTCGACATACAGGCTGGACGGGACCTGAACCTCACCACGACGACCGCCAGTGGCAGCAGCACCGATGGCCAGCACAGCGTGACCCAAATCGACCGTATGGCCAGCCTGAGCGTCCAAGACGCTGATGGCACGCTGCTGGCGGCGGCCGGGCGCGACCTCACCCTCACCGGCGCTGTCGTCGAATCCGCTGGCGCGGCGAGCTTGCAAGCCGGGAACAACATCACGCTTGGCGCCGTTCGCACGGAGAGCAGCAACTTCTACCAGCACGGTGACACCGTGCTGCAGGACCGCATGCGCCAGGACGTCGGCAGCCGCGTCAGCGCCGGTGGCAATGTCGATCTGCTGGCCATGAACAGCATCACCGGCACGGCCGCCAACGTCAGCGCCGAGGGCCAGACCCGCATGATCGCTGGCGACGCCATCAGCCTGGTCGAGGGCCGCGACGATCGCAGCTATGATCAGCGCTGGAAGACCGCGAGCTACGATTTCCTCTCCCGCACCGAGACCAGCACAAAGATCCAGGACCAGCGCAGCACCGCCCTGCTCGGCCAGGTCAGCGGCACCCAGGGTGTGAGCCTGCAGGCCGGTGGTGCCATCCAGCTCAGCGGCCAGCAACTTGCAGCCAAACTCGGTGATATCCAGCTTGGCGCCCCGCAGATCGTCCTGGCCAGCACCTTGAACATGGTCAACCACAGCGAGAGCGTTGAGACCAAGACCTCGGGTATTTCTTTCGGTGTCGCCACCGGCAGCTTCAAGCCCGGTCAGGGCATGTTCTATCAGGTCAACCTGGACCAAGCCAACAGCCAGACCTCGCTGGCGGCCACCACCCTCACCGCGCAGAACATCACACTCTCCACCACCGGCAACGCCAACACCGGCGGCGACATCACCCTGGCCGCCGTGACGCTCCAGGCCACAGGCGGGTCAGCACAGCAGCGCAGCGCTGAAGACGGCGCGGGCCATGGTCGCGTCACCCTGGACGCCAGCGACGGCAGCGTGAATTTTGCGACGGTGCAAACCACGGAGATGGCCTCCATCAGCCGCAAGGCCAACGACATCGCCTGGCAAAGCGCCTCCGGTTCAGGCCGACAGGACGAAAACACCCAGTACAACAAGATCGACGGTCAGCTCACGCTCAATGCGGCCCAGCTCAACGTGCAGGGCACCGCCGCCACCTTACAGCAGGCCGCCACGGCCCTGGCCCAGCAACCTGGCCTGGAATGGCTGGGCCAGCTCCAGGCCGACCCGGCGCTGGCGGCCAAGGTGGACTGGCAGAAGATCAACGAGGCCCACCAGAGCTGGCAGTACAACCAGCAGGGGCTGACGCCTGCGGGGGCAGCCATCATCACGCTGATCGTGGCCTTGTTCACGGCGGGCGCAGGTACGGCGGCAACCACTTCCACCACCGCCACCACTACGACGGCGACGGCGGCCACCACCGGCGCTACCTGGGCCGGTGCCTACGGCGCAGCCATGACGGCCGCCCAGGGCATCCTCATGTCGCAAGCCGCCGTCACCATGATCAATACCGGCGGCAATATCGGTGACACGCTCAAACAGATGAGCTCCAAGGACAGTGTGCGTGCTCTCATCACCGCCATGGTCACAGCCGGAGCCATCAACGCCCTGGGCAATACCATCAACTACAGCGGCTCGGGCGGCAACGTTCCGCCGGGTCAGCTGGGTACGACGCAGGTGGCCAATGATTTCACGGGCAACCTGCTCAGGAACATCACCAACAACCTGGCCAGCGCCACCATTGATGCGGCGATCAATGGCAAGCCGCTCAACGCCGAGACCCTGGCTGATTCGCTTAAGAGTGCGTTGATCACAGCGGGGATGGCTCAGGGGGCCAACTCCATAGGTGATGCCAAAGTCACTGGCGATCTGAACGCCTTCACCCACAAGGTCGCACACGCCATCCTGGGCTGCGCGGCTGGAGCGGCCATGGATGGTGGCAGCTGTGCCACAGGTGCCGTGGGCGGTGTCGTCGGCGAGCTCGCGGCTGAGTTCTACAACCCCACAGGCACGGGCAACAAGGCGCAGACGGAGGCTTTTGCCAAGCTGATGGCGGGGGTGGCCGGGGCCTTGTTGAATGGGGATGGCAACGACGCGGGGGCTGTGAATGTGGCGGCGGCTACCGGGGGGAATGCAGCAGCAAATAACTACCTCAAGCACTCGCAGTGGGCTCAACTAGCAGACAAGCTTCAGAGTTGCATGAGCGAGGTCGAGTGCACTCAGGTTCGCAAGGAGTTTGCCGACCTCAGCGTCAAGCAGGATGCAGAGCTGCGCAAAGCTTGCGAGGATATCAACAGCACAACGTGCCGTAGCCAGCTCGCAGAAGTTCAGGCTGGAACTCTGGCGCAATTCAAGCTGGCATCAACCCTCAACGCCAACCAGGAAAACGTGCTACCGGCGCAGTACCTGGGAGGCAGCGACCTCAACGCCAGCGCGAACCTACTCGTGCGCAAGGCAGCCGTCTCGGATATCAAGGCAGCTTGCGCTGCTGACCCCAGCTGCACCGCCAGGAAGGAAGAATCATTGATCAAGATGGCCAATCTGGCGCTTGATTTCACGCCAGTCATCGGGGATATCAAAGGCTTCATGGAGGCGGAGACGCCGTTTGACTACCTCTTGGTCGCTTTGGGCGTCGTTCCTGGTGCGGGTGATGCGCTGGCCATGGCGCTCAAGGAAGGCAAGGCAGCTTATAACGTGGGAGACATGGCCGCCGCTTCCGCCAAAATGAAGGAGGTGCACAGTCTTCAATTGGCCAAGCAATCTGAAAAGATTGTTTTTCAGCCACAAGGTCTGAAAAACGTAGATGTAATGCGTATCCCGGATGGGGTGAAGATGGTCAGGGAGCTAGAGAGAAACGGACTTTCAGAAGATGAAGCAATCTATGTAGCGCGAGAATTCATTGCGACCGGCGCCACTCTGCCAGTTGCCCGGCCAATTGACGTCACAGATAAATTGGTCAAAATCGTACCGGGGAATGGTGCTCCGACCTCAAACACTGGCTATTGGATGACAATGAGCGAGTTCAACTCCCTTAGAGCAGACCCAGCCAATATGGCAAATAAGCTTGGGCTACCATCTTGGCAGCATGCAGATAACTACAGTATTTACCAGATTACGCCGAGGCCAGGCGCATTAGTTTATGAAAGTAAAGTGGCATCAACAATTGAGAACGGAAAACCGGTAACTTCAGGTGGCGCAACGCAAACCATCGTTGTGAATCGGGATCAGTTCACTCTTCCGGTAAAAGTCGGCACTCTTAGTACAAAGTAAAAATACCATATGCCCACCAAAAAGTTGATTGAACTCGACGGCGAATATGGAGGATGGCTTGAAATCGATCCGATAAAGCTAAGGCGTGTCTCAGTTGAGTTTAAGAACTGGCTTCTAAAAGACAACCATAGCCCAGAAGATTCTGAATTTTTTCAGAAAGACTTATTGATTGTTGAGGCCGTTCTTAATGGAAAACTTACTCTTCCATATAGAGATCATCCTCATAGCTGGGAAATGCGGGAGGGCCTACTGCCTAGTGACTACAGGCGTGCATCCGCCCCCTTCTACAACACCATTGCAGGCAGTCTTTATTCGCCACCTGAAGTTATTGTGAAAGATGGGCGCTACTTCGCCTGGGCAGAGTGGGAAGATCCACCAGAAGATCGTAGTCTGGCAACATAGTAGAGAGGCTAGGTTCAGAGACGCTGGGGTCAGGCCTTACTTTTGACACCCACCTCACCACTCGAAAGCCTGTGATTTCCTGTATCCAGGGAGTGTGCAGATGGCCGGGCCCTTACGCATTGAATTTGCCGGAGCGCTGTACCACGTGACGGCACGAGGTAATACCAGTTGGACATCTATGCGGATGACGCGGATCTTCGGCAGTCCCTACACCTGCTGGGACATACGGTCAATCGGAACGTCTGATATTGAATCGTCCTGGGACTGGTAGACACCCCACCTCCATGCCCCCACGCAGGGTTACCCCCTGTAACAGGAGCACACACTTATCGGTCAAAATGTCGGTCCATGAGTCTGCGCCTGTTCCACATCACCGAATTCGCCGATTCCATGCTCACGCCGGCCGCCCAGCGCGAGGCCCGGCATCCGGCACTCCTGCTGCTGCTGGCCAGCCTCTGGCTCGCGCTGGCAGGTAACTTCCCCCTCTGGCGTGAACTGTCCCGCCTGCCCCTGGACGGTGGCAGCTTCGTCTGGATCGCGCTGTGCTTCGCCCTCTTGACCACGGCCGCCCTGGGCCTGCTGCTCAGCCTGCTCAACTGGCCCTGGCTGCTCAAGGGCGTGATCACGCTGCTGCTCTGGCTGGCCGCGTTCAACACCGCCCTGCTCTGGGCCGGCCACGCCTATCTCAGCACGTCCCTGGTGCCGCAGGGGCTGCATACGGTGCTGGCCCAGCTGCGGTCCCTGCCGATCTGGCAGCTGCTGCTGGTGCTGGGCGTGCTGGCCCTGGCCCCCTCGATCTGGCTTTGGCAACTCAGGCTGCGCCGCGTCGCCCTGCCGACGCGCCTGCCGCAAAATCTGCTGCTGGCCCTGCTCTGCGCCTGCATGCTGGCGGCCGTCTGGTTCGCGGGCCGTGGCACCCTGCTGCCCTTGCTGCAGGACCAGCCGCGCTGGCTGGAATTGCTCAGCCCCTTCAATACGCTGCTGAGCCTGCGCCACGCCTGAACGTGGCGTACAGGCGCAAGGCCTACCTCAGACGCCTGCCGAAACGGCCAGCAGGCGCTCGCGAGCCGCGCGGTACTCGCGCTTGAGTTGCTCGATGTAGTCGCCGGCCCCTTGCACCTGGGTGATGGCGCCGATACCCTGGCCCGAACCCCAGATGTCCTTCCAGGCCTTCTTGGCATCGCCGCCGAAGTTCATCTTGCTCGGATCGCTCTCTGGCAGGTTCTCCGGGTCCAGGCCGGCGGCGCGGATGCTGGGCGCCAGGTAGTTGCCGTGCACACCGGTGAAGAGGTTGCTGTAGACGATGTCGTCCGAGCTGCCCTCGACGATGGCCTGCTTGTAGGCCTCGACCGCACGCGCCTCGTGGGTGGCGATGAAGGCCGAACCGATGTAGGCGAAATCCGCGCCCATGGCCTGCGCCGCGAGCACCGAGGCGCCGGTGGTAATCGAGCCGCTGAGCGCCAGCGGGCCATCGAACCACTGGCGAATCTCCTGCACCAGTGCAAACGGGCTTTTCACGCCCGCATGGCCGCCCGCGCCCGCTGCCACGGCGATCAGGCCGTCGGCGCCCTTCTCGATGGCCTTGTGCGCGAATTTGTTGTTGATGATGTCATGCAGCACCACGCCGCCGTAGCTGTGCGCCGCCTGGTTGATCTCTTCCCGCGCGCCCAGCGAGGTGATGATGACCGGCACCTTGTACTTCACGCACAGTTCCATATCGTGCTCGAGCCGGTCATTGGATTTGTGCACGATCTGGTTGATCGCAAAGGGCGCGGCCGGACGCTCCGGGTGGGCCTTGTTGTGCGCGGCCAGGGCCTCGGTGATCTCGGCCAGCCACTCATCGAGCTGGGCGGCCGGGCGTGCGTTGAGCGCGGGCATGGCGCCCACCACGCCCGCGATGCACTGGGCGATCACGAGCTTGGGGTTGCTGATGATGAAGAGCGGCGAGCCGATGACGGGCAGCGGCAGATTCTGCAGGACGGCGGGAAGCTTGGACACGGGGGTCTCCGGAAGAGGGGTTCGGGTCATTGTCAGAAAAAACGGCCGCCGCCGATGTCCATCGTGCGACAGCCGTTTGCTACTGTTTCAATAGCTGATCAGAAGGCCTCGAGCGCCATGGCCGTCACGCTGGCGGCGCCGGCCACGATGCTGTCGCGCGTGCCGCCGGCCTTGCTCAGCATGTGCTCGGCGTAGAAACGCGCGGTGGTGATCTTGCTCTGCATGAAGGCGGTGTCCGCACCGCGGGCCAGCTCGGCCTGGGCCACGAGCAGGGCGCGCGCGAGCTGCCAGCCCGCCATCAGGTTGCCTGCGAGCATGAGGTAGGGCACGCTGCCGGCGTAGACGGCATTGGGGTCCTTCTCGGCGGCCATGAACTCGACCACGTCGACAAAAGCCTGGCGTGCAGCGTCCAGACGCGCGGCCACGGCCAGCGCGTCGGCACTGCCATTCTTCTTGAGCTCGGCCACAGTGGCTGCCACCTGCTGGGCGATGGCCTTGGCCGTCTGGCCGCCGTCGCGCAGGGTCTTGCGGCCCACGAGGTCGTTGGCCTGGATGGCGGTGGTGCCTTCGTAGATGGTGAGGATCTTGGCGTCGCGGTAGTGCTGGGCCGCGCCCGTCTCTTCGATGAAGCCCATGCCGCCATGCACCTGCACGCCCAGGCTGGTGACCTCCAGACTCATCTCGGTGCTGTAGCCCTTGACCAGGGGTACCATGAATTCGTAGAAGGCCTGGTTGGTCTTGCGCGCCTCGGCGTCGGGGTGGTGGTGCGCGGCGTCGTAGGCGGCGGCGGCTACCGAGGCCATGGCGCGGCAGCCTTCGGTGTAGGCGCGCATGGTCATGAGCATGCGGCGCACATCCGGGTGGTGGATGATGGGGGCGCTGGTCTTGAGCGAACCGTCGACGGGGCGGCTCTGCACGCGCTCACGCGCGTACTGCACGGCCTTCTGGTAAGCGCGCTCTGCCACCGCGATGCCCTGCATGCCCACGGCGTAGCGTGCGGCGTTCATCATGATGAACATGTACTCGAGGCCGCGGTTCTCCTGGCCCACGAGGTAACCCACGGCGCCGCCATGGTCACCGTACTGCAGCACGGCCGTGGGGCTGGCCTTGATGCCCAGCTTGTGCTCGATGCTCACGCAATGCACGTCGTTGCGTGCGCCCAGCGTACCGTCCTGGTTGACGAGGAACTTGGGTACGACAAAGAGACTGATGCCCTTGATGCCTTCGGGGGCACCGGTCACACGCGCCAACACCAGGTGGACGATGTTGTCCGCCATGTCGTGCTCGCCGTAGGTGATGTAGATCTTGGTGCCGAAGACCTTGTAGCTGCCGTCGGGCTGAGGCTCGGCGCGGCTGCGCACCAAGGCCAGGTCGGAGCCAGCCTGGGGCTCGGTGAGGTTCATGGTGCCGGTCCACTCGCCACTGACCAGCTTTTCCAGGTAGATGGCCTTGAGTTCGTCGCTGCCCGCGGTCAGCAGCGCCTCGATGGCGCCGTCCGTGAGCAGCGGGCAGAGCGCGAAGCTCAGGTTGGCGCTGTTGACCATCTCGATGCAGGCCGCACCGATGGTCTTGGGCAGGCCCTGGCCGCCGAAGTCCGCCGGGTGCTGCAGGCCCTGCCAGCCGCCTTCGCCGAACTGGCGGAAGGCGTTCTTGAAGCCGGGCGTGGTCGTGACCTGACCGTCCTTCCAGCTCGAAGGATTGCGGTCACCGTCCCAGTTCAGCGGCGCCACGACCTGCTCGTTGAACTTGGCCGCCTCCTCGAGTACGGCCTGGGCCGTGTCGTAACCTGCGTCCTCAAAACCCGGCAGCTTGGCGATCTCGTCGATGCGCGCCAGGTGCTTGATATTGAACAGCATGTCCTTGAGGGGGGCGGTGTAGCTCATGGAAGACTCCGGGGGCGAAACAGGTACAAAAAAAGGGCGTCACGCTGTGACGCCCTCGGTTCAGCGGATCAGAGGGCCTTGACCAGCTCGGGCACGGCCGTGAACAGGTCCGCTTCCAGGCCGTAGTCGGCGACCGAGAAGATCGGGGCCTCGGGGTCCTTGTTGATGGCCACGATGACCTTGCTGT
>JAIERT010000223.1 GCA_019746735.1 Burkholderiaceae bacterium
GCGTGGGCGTGGCGGCCGAGCGTTTCGGCGGCCAGGTCAACGACACCATGGCCATCGAGAACTACATCTCCGTGCTGGAAACCAACGGCCCGGCCTTCGCCGCAGCGCTGGAGCAGCAGGTGCGCCACTACGAGGTGGACATCATGAACCTGCAGCGCGCCGACAAGCTCATCCCGGCCGATGAGCCCGGTGAGCTGGTACGCGTGCAGATGGCCAATGGTGGCGTGCTGGCCGCGCGCAGCGTCATCCTGTCCACCGGCGCCCGCTGGCGCAACGTCAACGTGCCCGGCGAGCAGGAGTACAAGAACAAGGGCGTGGCCTACTGCCCGCACTGCGACGGCCCCCTGTTCAAGGGCAAGCGTGTGGCCGTGATCGGCGGCGGCAACTCGGGCGTGGAAGCGGCGATCGACCTGGCCGGTATCGTGCAGCACGTGACCCTGATCGAGTTCGCGGACCAGCTCAAGGCCGATGCGGTGCTCGTGAGCAAGCTCAAGAGCCTGCCCAACGTGATCATCCACGTCAACGCCCAGACCACCGAGATCACCGGCGACGGCAGCAAGGTCAACGGCCTGGGCTACAAGGACCGCGTGAGCGGCGAGACGAAACATGTCGCACTCGAGGGCGTGTTCGTGCAGATCGGCCTGGTGCCCAACACCGAGTGGCTCAAGGGCACGGTGGAACTGAGCCGCTATGGCGAGATCGTGGTCGATGCCAAGGGCCACACCAATGTGGCCGGCGTGTTTGCCGCCGGCGACTGCACGACCGTGCCCTACAAGCAGATCGTGATTGCCGCGGGTGAGGGCGCCAAGGCGGCGCTCAGCGCCTTCGACCACCTGATCCGCACGCCGGTGGCCGAGGCCGTCGCCGCGTAAGCCGCCCCGCGTCGCCAAAAAGGGACAGTGCCGGCAGGCCTGTCCCTTTTTTTCATGCCTGCGGCTGCGCCGTGTCGACCCGCTCGTATGATGGCCCTCCGTAACTCAAGGAGGGCTTGCATGTCCATCGCTTCCGCGATCTTCTGGGGTGTCATGGTGGTGGCCGCGATCTACGTGATCATGGTCTACAACGGCCTGGTGCAGCTCAAGCACAACGTGGCCAAGGCCTGGGCCAATATCGACGTGGCGCTCAAGCAGCGCCATGACGAGCTGCCCAAGCTGGTGGAGGTCTGCAAGCAGTACAAGCAGTTCGAGCAGGCCACGCTGCAGGCCGTGATCGAGGCGCGCAGCCGGGTGCAGAGCGCGCGCGAGGCGCACGATGTGCCTGCGCTCAGCCGCGCCGAAGGCGCACTGCGCACCGGCCTGGGACAGATCTTCGCCGTGGCCGAGGCCTATCCCGAGCTCAAGGCCAACGAGCACTTCATGCAGCTGCAGCAGCGCATCAGCTCGCTGGAGAGCCTGATCTCCGACCGGCGCGAGCTCTACAACGAGTCGGTCAATCTCAACAACGTGCGCGTCGACTCCTTCCCCGACACCCTGGTCGCGCGGCTCTTCCGCTTCCCGCACCACCCGCTGCTCGAATTCGCCGACCACGAGAAGGCCGACGTGGACGTGCGTCAGCTCTTCAACAGCTGAGCGGCGCGTCACGCGGTCTGCCATGACCTGGCACATCTCGTTCGGCCGGGGGCTGGGGTCCCTGCACGCCGGCATCGCCTTCGTGCAGTTCATGCTGCTGGCCGTGGGTTTCCACACCGGGCAGCGCGAGGCGTGGATGGGCGTACTCGCGGGCGCAGCCCTGCTGGCGCTGCTGGGCTGGGTGCTGGCCCTGCGCCGCCGTCATGCGATCACGGGCACCCCCACCTCGCGCATTGCGAGCGCGGCCCAGGGCTATGTGGAGCTGCATGGCACGGGCAAGCCGCTGGACCTCAATCCCCTGCAGTCGCCCCTGAGCGGTTCCGCCTGTCTCTGGTACCGCTACCAGGTCGAGCACCGGGGCGACAACGACAAGTGGGAGCTCGTGGAGCAGGGCCAGAGCCAGGCCAGCTTCGTGCTCGATGACGGCAGCGGGCTGTGCCTGGTGGACCCCGATGGCGCCGAGATCGTGACGCGGCATTGCCGGCGCTGGAGCAGTGGCGAATACCGTTATGTCGAGTGGACGCTGCGGCAGCAGGACCGCATCTATGTGCTGGGCCATTTCGTGACGCGTCATCCCCACCAGGGCCTGGACGCCGGCGCCGATGTACGCGATCTGCTGGCCGAGTGGAAGCGGGACCAGGCCGGCCTGCTCAAGCGCTTCGATCTGGACCACGACGGCCAGGTCGACGATCGCGAATGGGAGCTCGCGCGGCGCCTGGCGCGCGGTGAAGTCGAGAAGCGCCACCGCGAGCTGCGACGCCAGCCCGAGCTGCATCTGGTCGAAGGCGCACCGTCCAGTCTCTATCTGATCAGCAACCACGAGCCGGAGAAGCTGGCGCGGCGTTTCCTCTTGATGGCGCTGGGGCAGCTGGTCGTCTTCTTCGCCGCCCTGGGCTGGCTGGCCTGGTGGTGGCGCCAGACTGCAGCCTTCTAGGTCTCGAGCGCCTTGCGCAGGGCGCGCTGCTGGGCCTGGCGTTCGCTTTTCTTGGACTTGCGATGTGAGCCCGCCTTGCGCTGCAGCGCCGGCACCACGAGGGGGTTGCGTGGCGGGTGCTGCTTGAGCTTGAGTTTGGTCTTGCGGGCGGAGTTCATGGGCTTGTTTTACAGGATGGTAACCACGCCCCGCCTACAATGGGCGCCACCCGCCGCGCGGGCCGGATTGTCCTTCTCAACCACCTTCCATCCATGCAAGTTTCCGCCTCGATCTTCAAGGCCTACGACATCCGTGGCATCGTGCCATCCACCCTGAACGAAGCCGTGGCCGAGGCCCTGGGCCGGGCCTTCGGCATGGCCGCGCGCCAGGCCGGCGAAACACGTGTGGCCGTGGGCCGCGATGGACGCCTCAGCGGCCCGGCCCTCAGCGCTGCGCTGATCCGCGGCCTGGTGGCCACGGGCATCGAGGTCATCGACGTGGGCATGGTGACCACGCCCATGCTGTATTTCGCCGCCAGCACGGTCTGCAGCAGCGGCATCCAGGTCACGGGCAGCCACAACCCGGCCGACTACAACGGCTTCAAGATGGTGCTGGCCGGCCGAGCCATTTATGGCGAGGAGATCCAGGGCTTGCGCCAGACCATGGAGAGCGAGAGCTGGCAGCTGCGCGAGGGCGGCCTGGTCAGCAACCTCAACGTCTACGCGCCTTATCGCGACCGCATCGTCGGCGACGTCAAGCTCGCACGCCGCATGAAGATCGTGGTTGATTCGGGCAACGGCGTGGCCGGTGCCTCGGCGCCTGCCATCCTGCGCGCGCTCGGTTGCGAGGTCATCGAGCTCTACAGCGAGGTCGATGGCACCTTTCCCAACCACCACCCGGACCCGAGCAAGCCCGAGAACCTGCGCGACCTGATACGCACCTTGCAGAGCAGCGATGCCGAGCTGGGCCTGGCCTTCGATGGTGATGGCGATCGCCTGGGCATCGTCACGAAAGACGGCCAGAACATCTATCCCGACCGCCAGATCATGCTGTTCGCGCAGGACGTGCTGAGCCGCGTGCCCGGCGGCACCATCGTCTATGACGTCAAGTGTTCGCAGCGCCTGGCGCCGGCCATACAGGCCGCGGGTGGTCAGCCCCTGATGTTCAAGACCGGTCATTCCCTGATCAAGGCCAGGATGAAGGAGATCGACTCCCCGCTGGGTGGCGAGATGAGCGGCCACATCTTCTTCAAGGAGCGCTGGTACGGCTTCGACGACGGCACTTACGCGGCCTGCCGCCTGCTCGAGATCCTGAGCCGTTCGGCCGATGTCGGGGCCGTGCTCAATGCCCTGCCCACCAGCCATTCCACGCCGGAGCTCAACGTGCCCTGTGCCGAGGGCGAGCCGCACCGACTGGTGGCCGAACTGCAGAAGAAGGTCGTGAGCGCCGCCGGGCCGTCCCAAGGCGCGAAGGCCCCCTCGGGGGGCAGCGCGGCACACGACGTGGCAAGCGTGGGGGCCTTGTTCACGGCACTGGCGACGGTCAACACCATCGACGGCGTGCGCGTGGACTGGCCCGACGGCTTCGGCCTGATCCGCGCTTCCAACACCACCCCCGTGCTGGTGCTGCGTTTCGAAGGCCACACCCCCGAGGCCCTGCAGCGCATCGAGGGCGAGATGCTGGCCCTGCTGCGCAGCGTCAAGCCCGACGCGTCCTTTGCGGCGGCCGCGCACTGAGATGGAACGGACCGCACGCTTGAACATTCTCATCGTCAAGCTGTCCTCGCTCGGTGACGTCGTGCACGCCATGCCGGCGGTGCAGGACATCCGCCGCGCCTTTCCGCAGGCGCAGATCGACTGGGTGGTCGAAAAAGGTTTCGCGCCGCTGGTACAGCGCTGTGCGGGGGTACGCCGCGTCATCCCCTGTGAGCTGCGGCGCTGGCGCAAGGCGCCCTGGGCCGCAGCGACGCGGGCGCAATGGAAGACCTTCAAGACCGAACTGCAGGCCGAGGCCTACGACGTGGTGATCGATCTGCAGGGTCTGACGAAATCGGCGCTCGTGGCCTGGCTCGCGCGTCTCGCGCCAGGGGGCAAGCGCTATGCCCTGGCCAACCGCACCGAAGGCTCGGGCTACGAGGCACCCACGCGCTGGGTGGCCGACGTGGCGCTGCGCATCGAACCGCATGTGCATGCGGTGCAGCGCTCGCGTCTGCTCTGCGCCGGTGCGCTGGGTTACGCGCTCCCGGCCGATGAGATCTATGGCCTGCACCCGCAGCACGGGCACGAGCGGGTCGTCCTGGGCACGCTCACGGCCCGGCCCAGCGTGGCTCTGGTGCACGGCACCTCGCGTGCCGACAAGCAATGGCCGGCCGCGCAATGGATCGCGCTGGCCAAGTGGCTCGACGCGGCCGGCTACGACGTGGCCCTGCTGCACGGCACCGACGAAGAGCAGGCGCGCAGCGAGGCCATGGCCCGCGCCATGCCGCATGCCGTGCTCTGGCCGCGTCTGGCGCTTGACGCCCTGACCGATGCCCTGGCCGGCTGTGCCGGTGTGATCGGCGTGGACAGCGGCCTGAGCCACATCGCCGTGGCGCTGGACCTGCCGCATGTGCAGATCTACAACTTCGAGACCGCCTGGCGCACCGGGCCCGTGGACCGCGCGCGCCAGCGCAGCGTCTATGCGCAGCCCACGCCCTCGGTCGAGGCGGTCTGCCGCGCCTGGCTCGAGGTCACGGGGCGGGTTGGCTGATGGTGCGCGCCCTTTACTCCCTGCTCGTGCGTGCCGTGCAGCCCCTGCTGCGGCGCAAGCTTGCGCGGCGTGGCCGGGCCGAGCCCGGTTACCGGGTGGCGGTGGAGGAGCGCTTTGGCCACTACGACATGCCCGCGCTGCCGGCCGACGGCCGTACGCTCTGGGTCCACGCCGTCTCGCTGGGCGAGACGCGTGCCGCGGCGGTGCTGCTGGACGAGCTGCGCGCGCAATGGCCCGGCTACCGCCTGCTGCTCACGCATGGCACGGCCACGGGACGTACCGAAGGTGCCGGGCTTCTGCGCACCGGGGATCTGCAGGTCTGGCAGCCCTGGGACACGCCCGAGGCCGTGCAGCGGTTTCTGGCGCATTTCCGTCCGCGCCTGGGCATCCTGATGGAGACCGAGGTCTGGCCCAATCTGGCGGCTGGCTGCGCCGCGGCCGGTGTGCCCCTGGTGCTGGCCAATGCGCGCCTGTCCGAGAAATCCCTGCGCCAGGCGCTGCGCGTGGCCTGGCTCTCGCGGCCGACCTACCGCAGCCTGACAGCGGTCTGGGCCCAGACCGAGGACGACGCCCAGCGCCTGCGCCAGCTCGGCGCACCGGTCCAGGCCGTCTACGGCAATCTCAAGTTCGATGCCACGCCCGACGCGGACCTGCTGGCACGCGGCCAGGCCTGGCGCGCGGCCCTGGGCCGGCCCGTGGTGATGTTCGCCAGCGCACGTGAGGGCGAGGAGCAGATGCTGCTGGCTGCCCTGCAGGCGGCGGGCGCAGCGGCGCGCACGGTGCAATGGCTCATCGTGCCGCGCCATCCGCAGCGCTTCGACGAGGTGGCGCAGCTGATCGAGGCCGCAGGCTGGAGCCTGGCGCGGCGCAGCCAGTGGGGCGCCCAGCCCACGCTGGTCGAGCAGTCTGCCGATGTCTGGCTGGGCGACTCGCTGGGCGAGATGGCGCTGTACTACGGCCTGAGCGATGCAGCGCTGCTGGGTGGCAGCTTTGCGCCCCTGGGGGGGCAGAACCTGATCGAGGCGGCGGCCTGCGGCTGCCCGGTCTTCATGGGGCCGCATACCTTCAATTTCGACGAGGCGGCCAGCCTGGCGCTGGAGGCCGGTGCGGCCTTGCGCTGTGCCGACATGACGGCCGCCGTGGCCGGTGTGCTGGCCCTGCTGCGCGAGCCCGGCCGGCAGGAGGCGATGGCCCGCTCGGCCAGCCGCTTCGCCAAGGCGCACCGCGGTGCCGCCGCGCGCACGCGGCAGGCACTCGCCGTCTACCTCGATTGATTACTTCGCAGGCGCGGCGGCCGGACCCGGTGCCGGCGCGAGCAGGGCGTTGACGCCCAGCAGGTCTTCGCTCTTGAGCGTGCCATTGGCCTGGCGCAGCCTGAGGCCGCCCACCAGCACGTCGTAGCGCGCCTTGGCCAGATCGGCACGGGCCTTCTCTTCGAGCGCCAGGGTCTCGCGCAGGCGGTTCTGGGTGGCGAAGCCGGCGAACAGCGGCAGGTTGAACTGCACGCCCACCGTGGTGTTGTAGGTTTTGGAGTCCGTCGGGAAGAAGGCCGTACCGCCGATGTTGCGGTTGATGGTATGGCTGGCGTTGAGGTCCAGGGTGGGCTTGTGGCCAGCTGCCGCCTTGTCCGTCTCCAGGTCGGCGATCTCCCGTGCGATGCGCGCCTGGCGGATCGCCGGGTGCTGTTCCTGGCCCTGCTGCACCCAGAGGTTGACGTCCTCGGGCAGCAGGCCGGGCAGGGTGGCGGCCGGGGTCAGGGGATGGGGGCGGGCGTCGGGCTTGCCCACGAGCTGGTCCAGTGCCAACTTCTTCACGCGCAGATCGTTCTCGGCCGCGATCTCCTGGGCGATGACCAGGTCGTAGCGCGCCTGGGCCTCGCGCGTGTCGGTGATGGTGGCGGTGCCCACCTCGAAGTTGCGCCGCGCCGAGGCCAGCTGTTCGGCCACGGCGGTCTTCTGCGCCTGCACGAAGGTCAGGCTGTCCTGCGAGGCCAGCACATCGAAATAGGCCTGGCTCACGCGCACGATCAGGTCCTGCTCGGCGGCCAGCAGCTGGGCTTCGGCCAGATCGGCCTGGCGCGTGCCCTGCTGGTAGCTGGCGTAGTTGTTGGGCCGGTACAGGGGTTGGCTGGCGTTGATGCCCACGTTGCGGTTGTCGAATTCGCGGTCGCTGGTGCCGCTGCTCTGTTCGGTGCGCAGACTGGAGGTGGAGGCTCCGGCCGTGAAGTTCACCGTCGGCAGCAGCGCAGCCTTGGCCTGGTCGGCCTTGTAGAGATTGGCCTCGTACTGCGAGCGCGCGGCCTGGTAGGCCGCGTCATGGCCGCGTGCTGCCTCGTAGAGCTCCTGCAGGCTTTGCGCCTGGGCGGGCAGGGCCAGGGCGGCACCGATGGCCAGGGTCAGAGGCAGCAGACGAAAAGACTTCATGAGAGGTACTCCGGGAGGGCGGGACAGTCGGATCGGCTCAGTAGCGGGGAACCGTGGGATCGACCTGGACGGCCCAGGCGTTGATGCCGCCGCTGATGTTGGCCACATGGCCGAAGCCCTGATGCTGCAGGAACTCGGCCACGCGCGCGCTGCGGCCCCCATGGTGGCACAGGCAGGCCACGGGGCGGGCCGGGTCCAGCTCGTTCAGGCGCGGCGGGACGGCGGCCATGGGGATGTGCACCAGGTCGTAGTCGGCGCCGGGCCGGATGCTGGCCTGCTGCAATTCATGGGGCTCGCGCACGTCGAGCACGAGTGGGCGTCCGTGGGCCTGGACCTTGCGGATCCAGGCCTCGAGGTCACCGGGGTGGACATGGTCAATCATGATGCACTCCTTTCGGATGGCTCAGAAACTGAAGCGGGGGTGCTCCGGGAAATTCAGCAGGCGCGGCGCCAGCGTGTCCCAGTCCTGGGTGCTCAGGTACTCGACGGCGCTGGTGCGCGTGATCAGGGTGGCACGCATCACGGGCGCATCACCGACGATGGCCATCAGCCGGCCACCGGTCTTGAGCTGCTCCATCAGCTTGTGCGGCACCTCGGCCACCGAGCCGCTGAGCACGATGACATCGAAGGGCCCGTCGGCCGGGATGCCCTGGGCACCATCGGCCTGGCGCACGTCCACGTTGGTGATACCGGCCTTGCCCAGGTTGCTGCGCGCCAGGTTGGCGAGCTCGGCGTCGATCTCCAGAGTGATCACGCGCTGGGCGCGCTGCGCCAAGAGGGCGGCCATATAGCCCGAGCCGGTGCCGATCTCGAGCACCTTCTCGTGTTTCTGCACGGCCAGGTCCTGCAGCATGCGGGCCTCGACCTTGGGGGCGAGCATGCACTGCCCGTTCTCGCCGCTGCCGCGCAGCGGCAGTTCCAGGTCCGCGAAGGCCAGGGCCTGGTGGGCGACGGGCACGAAGGCCTCGCGGCGCACCTGAGAGAGCAGGTCCAGGATCTCGCCATCGAGCACGTTCCAGGGGCGGATCTGCTGCTCGATCATGTTGAAGCGGGCTTGTTCGAAGTTCATTGCTTGTACTCCATGGGGTGTATTGGGTCTTGGGAAATTTTACTTGGCACTCATTTTTCGCCACGCCAGCGCCGCGCCATCCAGCGGCCCAGATCGTCCATGTAGCAGTAGACCACGGGCACGACCACCAGGGTCAGCAGCGAGGAGGTGATGACCCCGCCGATCACGGCCTGGCCCATGGGGGCGCGCTGCTCCGAACCCTCGGTCAGCGCGAAGGCCAGCGGCACCATGCCGAAGATCATGGCCAGCGTGGTCATGAGGATGGGGCGCAGCC
>JAIERT010000084.1 GCA_019746735.1 Burkholderiaceae bacterium
GCCGCTTCGGGCTGGAGGCCGTCTACGTGGACCCGGCCAGCGGCACCCACCTGCCGCTCAAGGAGCACATCCTGGCCACGCTGGACCGCGTGCAGCCCTATGCCATCTCCCCCGGCACGGGCGCCGCGCTGGAGCTGCTGCGCAGCAGCACCGAGCGTGGCCACAACGACGCGCGCTGGCTGCGCGATGCCCAGACGCGCGAGCAGCTGCTGGGCGAGGTCACGCGCCAGGCCGGCCTGCAGTTCCGCAAGAGCGAGACCCACGTGGCCTGAGTGGCCACGCTGGCGGTCACGCCTCAGGCCTTGAGCACCTGGGGGTTGAGCGGGGTCAGCCCCTGGCCCTTGCTGAAGAACTCGATCAGGTTGTCCGCGGCCAGCTTGGCCATGGCCTTGCGCGTGGGCACGCTGGCGCTGGCGATGTGCGGCGTGAGAACCACATTGGGCACGGTCAGCAAGCCCGGGTTGACCTTGGGCTCACCCTCGAACACGTCCAGCCCCGCCGCCGCGATGCGCTTGTCGCGCAGCGCCTGCACCAGGGCGTCTTCATCGACGATGCCGCCACGGGCGATGTTGACCAGCGTGGCCGTTGGCTTCATAAGAGCGATTTCGGCCGCCCCGACGATGTGGTGCGACGCGGCCGAGTACGGCAGCACCAGCACCAGATGGTCCGCCGTCTTGAACAGCTCTTCCTTGCTCACGTAGCGCGCCTTGCACTCGGCTTCGGTCGCGGCGTCAAGACGCGAACGGTTGTGATAGACCACGTTCATGCCGAAGCCATGCGAACCGCGCCGGGCGATGCCCTGGCCGATGCGACCCATGCCCAGGATGCCCAACGTGGCGCCGTGGATGTCGGAGCCCGCGAACATGTCGTAGCTCCACTTGGTCCACTTGCCCTCGCGCAGGTAAATCTCGCTCTCGGTGATGCGGCGCGCCGTGGCCATCAGCAGGGCGAAGCCGAAGTCCGCCGTGGTCTCGGTCAGCACATCGGGTGTGTTGGTGCCCAGCACACCGCGCGCCGTCATGGCGTCGAGGTCGAAGTTGTTGTAGCCGACCGCCATGTTGGCGCAGATCTTCAGCTGCGGACAGGCATCCAGCACAGCGGCATCGATGCGCACGCTGCCGGTCGTGAAGGCACCGTCCTTGTCACGCAGCTTCTCGATCAGCTGGGCCGGCGTCCAGGCTTCGTCGCCCTGGTTGGACTCGACCTCGAAATGCTGCGACAGATAGGCCACGGTCTCGGGAAAGACGGCGCGGGTGACGAGGATGCGGGGTTTGCTCATGGAATCTCTCTCTTTGCTTAACGAAACCGGACTCAGCGGAACCAGACCAGGGTGATGACGACGAACAAGGGCACCAGGATGGCGCCCGACCACAGCATGTAGCCGAAGAAGCTGGGCATCTTGACGCCGCGGTCTTCGGCGATCGCCTTGACCATGAGGTTGGGCGCATTGCCAATGTAGGTGTTGGCGCCCATGAAGACGGCACCGGCCGAGATCGCCGCCAGCGTAGGCGCCAGCGTGCTCATCAGCACGGCCGGATCGCCGCCGGCGGTGTTGAAGAAGACCAGATAGGTCGGGGCGTTGTCGAGGAAAGAGCTCAGGGCTCCCGTGGCCCAGAAGTACATGGCGGGATCGGGCGAGCCGTCAGGCCGCGTGACCGCCGCCACGATGGCCCCGAAGGGGCCGTTGACACCGGCCTTGAGCATGGCGATCACGGGGATGATGGTCAGGAAGATGCCGGCAAAGAGCTTGGCGACCTCCTGCATTGGGGCCCAGCCGAACTGGTTCTTGTCATGCACCTCGGCCGAGGTGATGCGCAGCGAGATGAAGGTGACGATGAGCAAGCCGATGTCGCGCACCAGGCCCGGCAGGCCCAAGTCGGTGCCGGCCATGTTGAAGACCACGGACGACTTCCAGAAGCCACTGAGCAGCACCAGGCCCACGACGGCACCCAGCAGCCAGAAGTTGACCGCCCCCTCGAAACCGATGCGCTTGCTGTCGGGCGTGGGATCGACCGGCAGCACTTCCTCGCGCCGGTGGTAGTACCAGCTGTCCATGGCATAGAACAGGGCCAGCAGCACGCCGACGAGGAACAGGGTCTCGGGGAAGATGTGGCTCAGGGTCCAGAAGAAATCCACGCCTTTGAGGAAGCCCAGGAAGAGCGGAGGATCCCCCAGCGGTGTCAGCGAGCCACCGGCGTTCGAGACGATGAAGATGAAGAAGATGATGACATGGGCCTTGTGGCGCCGGTTGTCATTGGCCCGGATCAGCGGACGGATCAGCAGCATGGAGGCACCCGTCGTGCCCATGAAGCTCGCGAGCACGGCCCCGATGGCCAGGATGGCCGTGTTCAATCCGGGGCTGCCATGGAGGTTGCCGCGGATATAGATGCCGCCAGCCACCGTGAACAGCGCCGTCAGCAGGATGATGAAGGGAATGTACTCGGCCAGCAGGGCGTGCACGAAATTCGCCGCCGCCAGCCCCGGACCAAAGACCGCGGCAAAGGGCACCAGGAAGACCAGGGACCAGGCGGCAGCCACCTTGCCGAAATGGTGGTGCCAGAAATGCGGCGCGACCAGCGGCAGGATGGCGATGGACAGCAGGATGCCCGCAAAGGGCACGCCCCAGAGGACGGACAGCTGGCTGCCGTCCAGATCGGCCGCCAGGGCCAGGCCGGGACAGGCCGCCAGCAGGGCCAAGCCCCAACGCAGTCGTTTCATTCTTCTCGCTCCTAGGATGCATCGAGCCAGCGCGTGTAATCCTCGACGGGAATGCGTGGCGTGTGGAAAGTGTTCACGATGGCCGAGGTGTCGGCATAGCCCAGGGCCATGCCGCAGACCAGCATCTCGTCAGGGCCGGCCCCGATGTGCGGCAAGATGATCTTGGCAAAACCGTTCCAGGCCGCCTGCGGACAGGTGTGCAGGCCGCGCGCCCGCGCCGCCAGCATGAGGTTCTGCAGGAACATGCCGTAATCCACCAGCGAGCCGCGGCCCATGACGCGATCGACCGTGAACATCAGGCCCACGGGCGCGTCGAAGAAGCGGAAGTTGCGCTGGTGCTGGGCGTGCATCTGATCCTTGTCGCCCTTGCCTATGCCCAGCAGGCCGTAGAGCCCCCAGCCGTTCTCGCGCCGGCGGTCAATGTAGGGACTGACCCATTGCTCAGGGTAGTAGTCGTAGGCCTCGCGGTATTCGCTGGCCAGCGAGGGGTCGGCGCGCAAGGCATCGTGCGCGGCGCAGACCTGCTGGACGAGGGTGTCCCGGCTGGCGCCGCGCAACACATACACGCGCCAGGGCTGGGTGTTGGTACCCGAAGGCGCGCGCGCGGCCAGCTCGAGGATCTCACGGATCAGCGCCGGTTCCACGGGCTGCGCCGTGAAGGCGCGCACCGACATGCGCGTGCGGATAGCCTCGTCGACCGTCATGCGGGCACCAATAGCTGTTCCAGCGCCGCCCGCAGGGCAGGCGGCAGGGGCATGGGCCGGCGGGTCTGCCGGTCCACATAGACATGCACGAAATGCCCCTGGGCCGCCGCATGCGGCTCGCCCTGGGCGAACAGACCGACCTCGTAGCGCACGCTGGAGTGGCCGAGACGCGCCACACGGATGCCGGCTTCGATCGTCTGCGGAAAGGAAAGGGATGCAAAGTAGTTGCACTGGGTCTCGATCACCAGGCCGATGGTCGGCCCCCCATGGATATCGAGCACGCCCTGCTCAATGAGCCAGGCGTTGACGGCCGTGTCGAACCAGCTGTAATAGACGACGTTGTTGACATGCCCGTAGACGTCGTTGTCCATCCAGCGCGTGGTGATGGTCCGCAAGACCGGGTAGGCGCCGCGTGTCTCCGGCATCGGTTTTTTTGTTTCGGTGTTCATGCGCAATCCCGATTCTGCCAGCCCTCCCCAACCGCTCCCTGACACATGGCTCCGGTCCAGCGGCCGCACGGACCGGGGCCGCGGCTAGGGCCTGGACCCTAGAATGCTGCATAGCAGCAAAAAACACTTGCCTTCGGCCACAGCTTGCCTAGAATTCGTCCCATGCTGCACTGCAGCACAAATGGCAAGTCCACTCTTTATCAGGAGATCCCTATGCTGACCGCTGAACAAATCCTGGCCACCAACAAGGCCAACATCGAAACCCTTTTCGGCCTGACTGGCAAAGCCTTCGAAGGCGTGGAAAAGCTGGTTGAGCTCAACCTCGCCACCTCCAAGGCCCTGCTGAGCGATTCCGCCCTGCAGACCCAGGCCGTGCTGAGTGTCAAGGACCCCCAGGAGCTGATGGCCCTGCCCACCACCCTGCTGCAACCCCTGGGTGAAAAGGCCGCCAGCTACGGTCGCGAGGTCTATGACATCGCCGCCGCGACCGGCGCCGAGTTCGGCAAGACTTTCGAAGCCCAGTTCGCCGAAGCGCAGAAGAAGTTTCTGGATGTGGTCGACAGCACGGCCCAGAACGCCCCGGCCGGCTCCGAAACCGCCGTCGCCCTGATGAAGAGCGCCGTGGCGGCCGCCAGCAATGTGCTGGAAAGCGCCCAGAAGTCGGCCAAGCAGGCCGCCGCTCTGGCCGAATCGAATTTCAAGGCCGCGACGGCCAGCACGGTCGAGGCCGGCAAGGCCGCCAGCAAGAAGCGTTGAGCTTCTGGTTCAGGATAGTCCCAGGTTTTCAAAGCCTTTGCACCGAGGCTTCACAACAAGGGAAAACCCTGACATAATTCGCTCATCGGAAAAACAGAGATTTTTGTTTTTCCACCGGTTGTCTCCTCGGGTCCTTTCGTAACCAACAGGTTCAGGGATCCCTTCAAAGCCCCATCCTTGGATGGGGCTTTTTTTTCGCCTACTTCGGTATCGCCGGGGGCATGGGCCGCATGCCGGACTCCATGGCCAGGCGCAGCTGGGGCAGGGCCTGCTGCATGGCGACCCGGCCAGCCTGGATGGCCCGGGTGCGGGCCGCAAAGTCGGTTCCGGCCATGCCCGTGAGCGCAGGCCTCACCACCACCAGGTCCGCCCCCCGCAACTCCAGCGCGTTGATGCTGCGCCCCATGATGGCAAAGGTCTGCAGCAGGATCTGGAACATGTCACCCGGCACATTGGCGTCCGGTGCCTGCGAGATGTCGACCGCAATCACGAGCTCGGCCCCCATCTGCCGCGCCTGGCGCACGGGCACCGGCGCCACCAGGCCACCGTCCACATACTCACGCCCCGTGATGCGCACGGGCTCGAACAGCCCGGGCACGGCGCTGGAGGCGCGTACGGCGGTGGCTATGTCACCCCGCTCGAACAGCACACCCTGCCCGTTCTGCAGATCGGTGGCCAGGATACCCAGAGGCAAGGGCAAATCCTCGATATTGCGACCCCCCACCTGCTGGTGCACATAGCGCGCCAGGGCGCTGCCACGCAACATGCCGCGGTTGAACAGGGGCAGCGTCCAGTCGGCGAAGGTCGCCTCGTCCATGGTTTCGGCCACGCGCTGGAGCTGCGCGCCATTGCGCCCGCTCGCGTACAGGGCGGCGACCAGACTGCCGGCTGAGGTTCCGGTGATCAGATCGGGCTTGATGCCGGCCTCTTCGAGCACCTGGACCACCCCCACATGCGCAAATCCCCGTGCAGCCCCGCCCCCCAAGGCAAGACCGATGCGTGGCAAACGCTGCGCCACTGGCGGCTCTGCCGGTGGCGCCACTTCAGGTGCCGAGGGCGGCAAGGCACAACCCGCCAACAAGCCCGTCAGAACGGCCAGGCTCCAGGCTCTGCAAGCACGATATCCCATGGTTTTTGTGGATTTATTAAGAATGATTCGTATTGTGTATATCATCTAGCTTTCTTTCCAAGCAGCACCCTCTATGTTCAAGCGATTTCTCACTGTCTCCGCCACGGCCTTGCTGGCCGCCGGCCCGGCCCTGGCACAGGATCAGGTCCTGAACCTCTACTCCGCCCGGCATTACCCGAGCGACGAGGCACTGTACAGCCAGTTCACGCGGACCACGGGCATTCGCATCCAGCGCGTGGACGCTGACGATGCCGGCATCCTGGCCCGTCTGCGCGCCGAAGGCGCAGCCTCACCGGCCGATGTGATCCTGCTGGTGGATGCCGCCCGACTCTGGCGTGGCGAGGCCGAAGGCCTGTTCCAGCCGGTCAAGTCGGCTGCGCTGGAAGCGGCCATCCCGGCCCAGTTGCGCAGCGCCCCCAATGCCGAAGGCGCCTCGGCCTGGTACGGTTTCTCGACGCGCGCCCGTGTCATCGTCTACGACAAGGTCAAGGTCAAGCGCGAAGACGTGGACAGCTATGAGGAGCTGGGCGACCCCAAGAACAAGGGCCGCCTGTGCATCCGCTCGGGCTCGCATCCCTACAACCTGTCCCTGTTCGGCTCGGTCCTGGAACACCTCGGTGAACAGAAGACCGAAGCCTGGCTCAAGGGCATGGTGGACAACATGGCCCGTGCCCCCAAGGGCGGCGACACGGACCAGATCCGTGCCGTGGCCTCGGGTGAATGCGCGGTGGCCGTGAGCAACAGCTACTACCTGGCGCGCCTGATGCGCTCGGGCAAGCCGGAAGACCAGGCCGTGGTCGAGAAGGTCGGCGTGGTCTTCCCCAACCAGGCCAGCTGGGGCACGCATGTGAACATCGCGGGTGGCGCCGTCGCCAAACACGCCAAGAACCAGGCCAATGCCGTGAAGTTCCTCGAGTACCTGGCCAGCCCGGCTGCGCAGGAGCACTTCGCCAACGGCAACAACGAATGGCCGGCCGCCATGGGCGTGAAGCTGGACAACCCGGCCCTGCAGGCCATGAGTGGCAACGGCTTCAAGAGCGAGACCGTCCCGATCAGCACGGTCGGCAAGAACTCGGTCACCGTACAACAGATGCTGGATCGCGCAGGCTTCCGCTGATCGCAGCGTTCGGCGCATCAAGAAAGCCGGCCTGTCTTGCGACAGGCCGGCTTTTTCATGGGCGTCTGGAAAGATCAGTCCGCGGTGGCTTCTTCAGGCTTGGCCTTGCCCTCTTTCTTGGGCAGGGGCTGGATGTCCAGCATGACCTCGGTCTTGCTCTCGTCCTTGTCGTCCAGATCGACCGTGAGGCGCCCCCCATCGGTCAGGCGACCGAAGAGCAGCTCGTCGGCCAGCGCACGACGGATGGTGTCCTGGATCAGACGCTGCATGGGTCGGGCCCCCATGAGCGGATCGAAGCCCTTCTTGGCCAGATGCTTGCGCAGCTTGTCAGTGAAGGTGACTTCCACCTTCTTCTCGGCGAGCTGGGTTTCGAGCTGAAGCAGGAACTTGTCCACCACGCGCAGGATGATCTGCTCGTCCAGCGCCTTGAAGTTCACGATGGCGTCCAGTCGGTTGCGGAACTCGGGCGTGAACAGGCGCTTGATGTCGCCCATCTCGTCACCCGCTTGGCGCGGGTTGGTGAAGCCGATGGTGGCCTTGTTCATGGTCTCGGCGCCCGCATTCGTCGTCATGATGATGATGACGTTGCGGAAGTCGGCCTTGCGGCCATTGTTGTCGGTCAGCGTGCCGTGGTCCATGACCTGCAGCAGCACGTTGAAGATGTCCGGATGCGCCTTCTCGATCTCGTCGAGCAGCAGCACGGCGTGCGGCTTCTTGGTCACGGCCTCGGTCAGCAGACCCCCCTGGTCGAACCCGACGTAGCCCGGAGGCGCACCGATCAGACGGCTCACGGCGTGGCGCTCCATGTACTCCGACATGTCGAAACGGATCAGCTCGATGCCCATGATGTAGGCCAGCTGCTTGGCAGCCTCGGTCTTGCCCACACCCGTGGGGCCGCTGAACAGGAAGGAGCCGATGGGCTTGTCCGCCCGGCCCAGGCCGGAGCGCGCCATCTTGACGGCAGCGGCCAGCACTTCCAGCGCCTTGTCCTGGCCGAAGACCACGCTCTTGAGGTCGCGCTCGATGGTCTGCAGCTTGCTGCGGTCGTCATTGGACACATTGGCCGGGGGAATACGGGCGATCTTGGCCACGATCTCCTCGACCTCGGCCTTGCCGATGGTCTTCTTGCGCTTGGAGGGCGTGAGGATGCGCTGGGCGGCACCGGCCTCGTCGATCACGTCGATGGCCTTGTCGGGCAGGTGACGGTCGTTGATGTACTTGGCCGAGAGCTCGGCCGCCGCCTGCAGCGCCGCATTGGCGTACTTGACGTTGTGGTGTTCCTCGAAGCGCGACTTCAGGCCCTTGAGGATGTCGATGGTCTCCTGCACGCTGGGCTCGACCACGTCGACCTTCTGGAAACGGCGTGACAGCGCCGCGTCCTTCTCGAAGATGCCACGGTATTCGGTGAAGGTGGTGGCACCGATGCACTTGAGCTGGCCGCTGGACAGCGCCGGCTTGAGCAGGTTGGAGGCGTCCAGCGTACCGCCCGAGGCCGCACCGGCCCCGATCAGGGTGTGGATCTCGTCGATGAAGAGGATGGCGTTGGGCTTGTCCTTGAGCGACTTGAGCACCCCCTTGAGGCGTTGCTCAAAATCACCACGGTACTTGGTACCGGCCAACAGCGCGCCCATGTCGAGCGAGTACACACTGGATTCCGCCAGGATCTCGGGCACGTCGCCCTGGGTGATGCGCCAGGCCAGGCCCTCGGCGATGGCCGTCTTACCCACACCGGCCTCACCGACCAGCAGGGGATTGTTCTTGCGGCGGCGGCACAGGATCTGGATCACGCGCTCGACCTCGTACTCGCGGCCGATCAGCGGATCGATCTTGCCATCCTTGGCGGCCTGGTTGAGGTTCTGGGTGTACTGCTCGAGCGGAGAGGCCTTGCTATCGCCCTTCTCGGCGGCCGCGCCTTCCTCGGCTTCGCCCGAGCTCTCGCTGGGCTTGCCGGTCTCGGGCGGATCGCTCTTCTTGATGCCGTGGGCAATGAAGTTGACCACGTCCAGGCGCGTCACCCCCTGCTGGTGCAGGTAGTAGACGGCGTGCGAATCCTTCTCGCCGAAGATGGCCACCAGCACATTGGCACCGGTGACTTCCTTCTTGCCACTGCCCGTGGACTGCACGTGCATGATGGCGCGCTGGATCACGCGCTGGAAACCCAGCG
>JAIERT010000154.1 GCA_019746735.1 Burkholderiaceae bacterium
TTTCTCGTTGCGCAGGTCGGTCACCACCCTAAGTTCTTGATTTGGCAACGATTTCTTCAGTTTTTGGGCGATTTCCTGGCAGTAATCGGCCTGGGCGTCGGTGATATTGAGCACCGAAACCTGCACCGGGGCCAGCCAGGTGGGCAGTGCGCCGGCGTATTGCTCGATCAGGATGCCGATGAAACGCTCCAGGCTGCCCACTATGGCCCGGTGCAGCATGATGGGGCGGTGGCGGGCGCCGTCCTCGCCCACGAACTCGGCATCCAGGCGCTCGGGCAGGTTGGGGTCGACCTGGATGGTGCCGCACTGCCAGGGCCGGCCCAGGGCGTCCTTGAGGGTGTATTCGATCTTGGGGCCGTAGAAGGCGCCCTCGCCCGGCAGGTACTCGAAGTCGCAGCCCGAGGCCTTGAGGCCTTCGGCCAGGGCGGCTTCGGCGCGGTCCCAGCTTTCTTCGGTGCCGATGCGCTTTTCCGGGCGGGTCGAGAGCTTGTAGATGATGTCCTTGAAGCCGAAGTCCGCGTAGACCTTCTGCAGCAGGGTGGTGAAGGCTTTCACCTCGGCCTGGATCATGTCTTCGGTGCAGAAGATGTGCCCGTCGTCCTGTGTGAAGCCGCGCACGCGCATGATGCCGTGCAGGCCGCCGGTGGGCTCGTTGCGGTGGCAGGCGCCGAACTCGCCGTAGCGCAGGGGCAGCTCGCGGTAGCTCTTGATGCCCTGCTTGTAGATCAGGATGTGGCCGGGGCAGTTCATGGGCTTGAGGGCGTAGTCGCGTTTCTCGCTCTCGGTCGTGAACATGTTCTCGCGGTACTTGTCCCAGTGGCCCGTCTTCTCCCACAGGGCCTTGTCCAGGATCTGCGGGCCCTTGACCTCCTGGTAGCCGTTCTCGCGGTAGACGCGGCGCATGTACTGCTCCACCTCCTGCCAGATGGACCAGCCCTTGGGGTGCCAGAACACGGTGCCGGGCGAGTGCTCGTCGAGGTGGAACAGATCGAGCTCGCGGCCGAGCTTGCGGTGATCGCGCTTCTCGGCCTCCTCGAGCATGGTCAGGTACTGCTGCAGCTCTTCCTTGCTGGCCCAGGCCGTGCCATAGACACGCTGCAGCATCTCGTTGCGGTGGTCGCCGCGCCAGTAGGCGCCGGCCACCTTCATGAGCTTGAAGTGCTTGAGCTTGCCGGTGCTGGGCACGTGCGGGCCGCGGCACAGGTCTTCGAATTTGCCTTCGCGGTAGAGGCTGACCTCTTCGTTGCTCGGGATGCTGGCGATGATCTCGGCCTTGTAGTGCTCGCCCAGGCTCTTGAAGTAGGCCACGGCCTCGTCGCGCGGCAGCACACGGCGCTGCACGGGCTCGTCCTTGGCGGCGAGTTCGCCCATCTTCTTCTCGATGGCGGCCAGGTCCTCGGGCGTGAAGGGGCGCTTGTAGGAGAAGTCGTAATAGAAGCCGTGTTCGATGACCGGGCCGATGGTGACCTGTGCTTCGGGGAAGAGCTCCTTGACGGCGTAGGCCAAGAGGTGGGCCGTGGAGTGGCGGATCATCTCCAGGCCGTCCGTGTCCTTGGCGGTGACGATGGCCAGGCCGGCGTTGTCGTCGATGCGGTAGCTGGTGTCGACCAGCTTGCCGTCCACCTTGCCGCCGAGCGCGGCCTTGGCCAGGCCGGCGCCGATGGAGGCGGCCACCTCGGCCACGGTGACGGGGCCGGGGAAGTCGCGTTTGGAGCCGTCGGGAAGCGTGATCTGGACCATGTTGTCGTTTCTGAAAATGAAAAGGCGCGGTGGATGCCGCGCCTTGTTGAACCTGAAAAGTACCTTGCGCCCAGAGGCGCGCGGACTAGCAACCCCTGAGACCTGTCTCGCTGGCGGTGGTAGTTCGCGGTGTCATAACCAGGTTGCCTTTCTCGCTCTTGCTGTGGAGCCCGCAGGCCCGATGCGCACGATTCTAACCGAGCCCCCGCCGTGCTGTGGGCCACAAACGACAAGGCCGGGAGCGGATGCTTCCGGCCTTGCGTGACAGCGGGCCCACCGGAGCCCGGGAGGAAAATCAGGCGGCTTCGGCCACCGAGGCGTGGATGGCGGCGGCCTTGCGGTTGCGCTCCAGCCAGCCGTTGATCAGCTTCACGGTTTCGCTGACCGAGGCGTGGCACAGGCCCTTCTGCTCGGCCACCAGCTTGACCAGCAGGTCGATGCGCTCGATGTCGGTGGAGCCGGCGGCCAGGGCGCGCGCAGCGGACGACGGCTTGAGCAGGCCGGTGCCGGCGGCGGCGTACTTGTCGAAGGGCACCATGTCGTCACGCGAGGCACCGAGCAGCACGCACAGGCCCACCACCCACTCGTAGACTTCGCGCGACTTTTCCAGGTCGCTGTGCACGGCATCACGGATGGCGCGCATGCCGTCGGCCTGCACGCAACGGTAGTTGCCGGTGAGCAGCATGGCCCACTTGGCCAGCGGCACGAAGATGGAATCGTGCACCTTGAGCTTGACGGGCAGGTCCAGTGCCTCGCCGTCCACCGTGAGGCGGGCGGCGGTGATCTCGGCCTCCATCTGCTCGAGCATGGCGGTGTGCGCGGGGTTGGCAAAACCAGCCACCTTGAAGTTGGTGGGCAGGCCGACCTGCAGCACGTTGGGCTTTTCTTCCGGCGGACGGAAGGCCTGCGGATCGGGGCTGCACAGGGTCATGAGGCCGGGCTCGAAGCCTTCCCAGACGCTGGCGTCGTGGTAGCAGGCGCGCAGGCCGTTGGCGTCCAGGCCAGGAATGCGGGCCAGGTAAGGCAGCGGGGGCATGTTCATGATGGACATGCAGGGCACCTTGGCGTCGGCGATGGCGCGCATGAGCTCGCGCACGCCGCGGGCGCTGTACTGGGGTTCCTGCATGGCCAGGCAGACCAGGTCGTACTGGCCGGGCTGGGCGGTCTCGGGCGTGACGGCATCGAGCTTGCCCGGCAGCGTGCGGGAGTCGATCTCGACCAGGCCCTCGCGGCCCTTCACCGGCATGCGCACACGGGTACCTTCACTGTTGATCAGGTTGGCCGTGTCCTTGCGGCAGACCAGGCTGACCGCGTGACCGGCCATCGGCAGCTTGCTGGCCAGCAGGCTGCCGTAAGAAGCACCCAGGATCAGGACCTTGTACTTTTTGCTCATGATGTTTTCCTTTCGGATCTCCAGTTTTTGAAATCGTTGGGCTCGGACCGGTCAAATCGTTCTTCTGTCATGCCTGGGGCGGTGAGCGCGTGAAAGTGAATGTAGGGGGGCAAATGAATAAGGTAAATTAAATATTTCTACTCGCAAGCAGAAGAAATTCTTATGGTTTGGCATTCCGTATGCCCATTGACCTCAGAATTCCTTATGTTTGCGAGCCCGCGGGGGTGTCCCCGCGGGCCGCTGTCTTATCGACCCGTCTCCTCAGGTCACGCGATCAGTGGAACTGCTCTTCCTCGGTGGAGCCGGTCAGCGCGGTGACGCTGGACTTGCCGCCCTGGATCACGGTGGTGACGTCGTCGAAGTAGCCGGTGCCGACTTCCTGCTGATGCGACACGAAGGTGTAGCCACGGTCGCGGGCGGCGAATTCGGGCTCCTGCACGCGCTCCACATAGGCGGTCATGCCGCGCTTCACGTAGTCCTGCGAGAGGTCGAACATGTTGAACCACATGCTGTGGATGCCGGCCAGCGTGATGAACTGGTACTTGTA
Organism: Burkholderiaceae bacterium; assembly: GCA_019746735.1. Classification (GTDB taxonomy): domain Bacteria; phylum Pseudomonadota; class Gammaproteobacteria; order Burkholderiales; family Burkholderiaceae_C; genus Hylemonella. The sequence continues at coordinate 3,681 of JAIERT010000154.1, forward strand.
GCCCATGGCCCCGAGTTCGCGCTGGAACTTGGCGATGGTGGCGTCGTCCAGGTTCTTCTTCCAATTGAAGGACGGCGAGCAGTTGTAGGCCAGCATCTTGCCCGGGTGCACCTTGTGCACGGCGTCGGCGAACTTCTTGGCGAAGTCCAGGTCGGGCGTGCCGGTCTCGCACCACACGAGGTCGGCGTAGCGGGCGTAGGCATTGGCGCGGGCCACGGCCTGGTCCAGGCCCTTGCGGGTCTTGTAGAAGCCCTCGGCGGTGCGCTCACCGGTCAGGAAGGGCTTGTCGATCTCGTCGTAGTCGGAGGTCAGCAGGTCGGCGGCCTCGGCGTCGGTGCGGGCGATCACCAGGGTGGGCACGCCCATGACGTCGGCGGCCATGCGCGCGGCGATCAGCTTCTGGCAGGACTCGCGGGTCGGCAGCAGCACCTTGCCACCCATGTGGCCGCACTTCTTGACGGAAGCCAGCTGGTCTTCCCAGTGCACGCCGCCGGCGCCGGCCTTGATCATGGCCTTCATCAGTTCGAAGGCGTTGAGCACGCCGCCGAAACCGGCTTCGGCGTCGGCCACGATGGGGGCGAAGTAGTCGATGAAGTCCTTGTGGCCGGCGTCGATGCCCTTAGCGTGCTGGATCTCGTCGGCACGGCGGAAGGTGTTGTTGATGGTCTCGACGACCTTGGGCACCGAGTCCACCGGGTACAGGGACTGATCCGGGTACATGGACGAGTAGGTGTTGTTGTCGGCAGCAACCTGCCAGCCCGAGAGGTAGATGGCCTTCACGCCGGCCTTGACCTGCTGCATGGCCTGGCCACCGGTGAGCGCGCCCAGGCAGTTGACGTAGGGCTCGGTGTGCAGCATGTCCCACAGCTTCTCGGCGGTGCGGCGGGCGATGGTGTGCTCGATGGGGAAGGAGCCGCGCAGACGCACGACGTCAGCCGCGCTGTAGCCGCGCTCGACGCCTTTCCAGCGCGGGTTGGTCGCCCAGTCCTTCTCGAGGGCGGCGATCTGTTGTTCACGGCTGAGCTGTTCGGTCAGGGTTTGCGGCATGGTGTGGCTCCTGGTGCGGGTGGATGAAGTCTTTCGATTCCTGGTGGCCCTGGGGCCTGAATCGATGGACTTACTTTAAGTCTTGTAGAAGACTTTTCCAATCTCTTGTGTCTTATACAAGACATTTTTTATTTCTTTGATAATCAACAACTTAGATAAGTCGTTTCTCAATATGGTATTTAATATCTCGTATTGAGAAAAAATGCTGCGATGCATCAGCGTCATTTCCCGCAATGCGGAATCAAATCAGATGTCGTGAAATGACGAGCAATCCGCCACAGGTGCGCGGCGGCGACCCGCCTGAGGGCGCACGACGCCCGGCCAACGCACCGACCTCAGCGCTGCAGCCAGTCGCCGCTGCCGATACGGGCATGGCCGAGCACACGCGCGGGATGGATCTCGTAGACCACGCAGTGCAGCGCCTGCCCCGCCACCTCGACCGCCAGATGACGGCGCGCGTATTCGCCGCTGGGCACGGGGGCAAGCCCTTCGATCACATCGAGCTGGCGCTCAAGATCCGCGGTGATGGCATAGACCTCACCTTGCACCCAGCACTCGCCGCCCAGGATCACGCCGGGGTAGGGGCCCAGGTCGTAGAGCGTGCCGTGGATGCGCGCCCGCCCCAGAAACTGCGGCGCAGGGCGCAGCCGGTTGATGTCGTTGGCCTCACCGCGGCGCAGCGTGCCGTAGACGAAGACGTGCAATGGCTGGGGCATGGACGGTGACAGAGGGAGCGGGCGGGGGCTGACGGACCCTCCGCCAGACACCTGCATTGTCCCCTCCCCGAGTGAAAAACCAGGCCGGGCGCATCGTGACCGGGGGCTGTTTACCCTCGTTTCCCTCTGACATGAGCGCTGTGCCAGAGGAGGAAACGCAGCGCTCCCGAGGGAAAACAGCCCTCACCCAGAGTGGCTCCCCTCTGAAAACGCGATGAAAAAAACAACATCTCCGAGGGAGAAAACACATTTTTCGCTTGGAGGCGCGTTTTTTCTCCTATAGCATCCGGGGTACCAGCGAGGAAGCAGTTCCATGCTGGTGATTAATCAACTTCTAGAAGAGGAAATTCAATCATGGCAACTGCAAAGAAGAAAGCTCCTGCGAAGAAGGCTCCGGCGAAGAAGGCCGCTGCCAAGAAGCCGGCCGCCAAGAAGGCCGTAGCGAAGAAGGCTCCGGCCAAGAAGGCCGCTGCCAAGAAGGCTCCGGCGAAGAAGGCCGCTGCCAAGAAGCCGGCCGCCAAGAAGGCCGTAGCGAAGAAGGCCCCGGCCAAGAAGGCCGCTGCCAAGAAGCCGGCCGCCAAGAAGGTCGCCAAGTGGTCAGCAAGCTGTGGGCCTACATCAAGAAGAACGGTCTGCAGGACAAGGTCAACAAGCGCAACATCAACGCTGACGACAAGCTCAAGGCCGTCTTCGGCAAGGCTCAGGTCACGATGTTCGAACTGGCCTCCCTGATCGGCAAGCACCTGAAGTAATTCGGGCCTGCCCTCATGAAAAAAAGCCGGCGCAAGCCGGCTTTTTTCTTGCCTGGACCGCCCTCACGCTCAGGGCTGCTTGCGCCGGGCCAGTGCCGCCTGGGTGATGGCGCCCAGGGTGCCGCGGGTGGTGATGACCTCGGGGTCGAGCATGACCTCGATCAAGGTGCCTTCGGGCCGGGCCAGGGCCGCCAGCAGCTCGACCTCGAACTGCTCGGTGCGCGTGACCCGTGCACCGGCATAGCCGTAGGCCCGTGCCAGGGCCACGAAGTCCGGATTGTTCAGCTGTGAGCCGCTGACGTGCTGCGGGTACTCGCGCTCCTGGTGCATGCGGATGGTGCCGTACATGCCGTTGTTGAGCAGCACGATGAGGGTCTTGGCACCATGCTGCACGGCCGTGGCCAGCTCCTGGCCGTTCATGAGGAAGTCGCCATCGCCGGCGATGGTGAAAGCCATGCGCCCTTGGGTGATGGCTGCGGCGATGCCCGCAGGCACGCCATAACCCATGGCGCCGCTGGTCGGTGCCAGCTGGGTCTTGTCGCCATGGACCAGGCCGCGGTAGCGCCAGTAGCGGTGCACCCAGCTGGCGAAGTTGCCCGCGCCGTTGGTGACCACCGTGTCGGCCGGCAGATGCTGCTGCACCAGGGCGACGATGGCTGGCATGTCGATGTCCCCGGGCAGGGCCTGCGGCTGGAGGTTGGCCAGGTAGTCGGCATGGGCGGCCTGGGTCCAGGCTTCCCAGGGCAGGCTGGGCGGGGCCGTGAGCACCTCCAGCGAGCGCGCGGCGGCATTCATGGTGGCGTGGATGGCCAGGTCGGCCTGGTAGACGCGGTTGAGCTCCTCGGCGCTGGCATGGATATGCACGAGCTTCTGCTTCGCCTTGGGTGCTTCGAGCAGGGTGTAGCCGCTGGTGGTCATCTCGCCCAGGCGCGGGCCGATGGCGAGGATCAGATCGCTCTCGCGGATGCGCTGGGCCAGCTTGGGATTGGGCGCGATGCCCATGTCGCCCGCGTACTGCGGGTGCCGGTTGTCGAAGGTGTCCTGGAAGCGGAAGGTGTTGGCCACCGGCAGCTTCCAGTTCTCGGCAAAACGTTGCAGGGCCTGGGCGGCCTGCGGCGTCCAGCCGCCACCGCCGGCCAGCACCAGGGGGCGCTGTGCGGCCAGCAGCATCGTGCGCAGCTCGCGCAGGGAACCGGGGTCGCTCCAGGCCTGCACCGCCTCCACGCGCGGCAGGGGTACCGCATCCACCTCCTGCACCAGCATGTCCTCGGGCAGCACCAGCACCACGGGGCCGGGGCGGCCGTTCATGGCGGTGGCGAAGGCGCGCGCGATGTACTCGGGGATGCGGCGCGCGTCGTCGATGCGCTCCACGCGTTTGGCGAAACCCTTGGTGCTGGGACCGAAGAAGGACTCGTAGTTGACCTCCTGGAAGGCCTCACGGTCGCGCATGTCACTGGCCACATCGCCCACGAAGAGCACCATGGGCGTGGAGTCCTGGAAAGCCGTGTGCACGCCGATCGAAGCATTGGTGGCGCCGGGCCCACGGGTGACGAAGCAGACACCCGGGCGGCCGGTGAGCTTGCCGTGCGCCTCGGCCATGAAGGCCGCCCCGCCCTCCTGCCGGTTGATGACGAAGCGGATCTGTTCGCGGTAGGCATGGAAGCCGTCGAGCACGGCCAGGTAGCTTTCACCCGGGACCCCGAAGGCATGCGTGACGCCCTGGGCGATGAGGCATTCGACGATCAGGTGTCCGGCAATCTGTTGGGCCATGAAGAGTTCCGTGCTGGTGAGACGCTGTCGCGGACGATTATCCTTGCCGGCCGGGTGTGGCCCTCTCGATCAGACCCTGCATCTTGATTTAATTCACCAATCAGTTAAATTTCAGCCATGCCTAAAGCCAAAGCCGCCCCGGAGGAAACACGCACACGCGATGCCGACCGCTCGCAGCAGATCATCCTGCTGGCCGCGCGCGACGAGTTTGCGCAGTACGGGCTGGCCGGTGCGCGCGTGGACCGCGTGGCCGAGCGCGCCGGCCTGAACAAGCGCCTGATCTACTACTACTTCACCAGCAAGGACGAGCTCTTCCTCGCCGTGCTCGAAGCCGCCTACGCCGACATCCGTGCCGCCGAGCAGCAGCTGCACCTGGCCGACATGCCGCCCGCCCAGGCCATTCGCCGGCTGACCGAATTCACCTGGGAGTACTACCTGGCGCACCCCGAGTTCCTCACCCTGCTCAACAGCGAAAACCTGGAGCATGGCCGCCACCTGGAGCATTCCACACGCGCGCGCAAGACCAACCTGCCGCTGATCGAAACCCTGGCCGAGATCCTGGAGCGCGGCCGGCGCGAGGGCGTGTTCCGCGGCGGCGTCGACGCCATGCAGCTCTATGTCTCGATTGCCGGCATGGCCTACTTCTATCTCAACAACAAGCACACGCTGTCGGCCATCTTCGGCCGCGATCTCATGGCCCCCAAGGCCCTGCAGGAACGCCTGTCGCACATGAGCGACGTCATCCTAGGGTATGTCCTAAGGGGCTGACGACCGCCGGGCTTGACGCCGGCGCGTATCTTTTTTTAGAATGCCTCTATTCACCTTTTGGTGAATTAAATCCCGGACGCCAAAGTTGCGCACAGACGCAACGGCGCGCCACGGTGGTGTGCCCCAACCCCTAAAGGAGACATTCATGAACAAGACTTTCCGCCTCGCCCTGGCTGCGCTGAGCTGCGCCGCCGCCCTGCTGCCCCTGGCCGCCAGCGCCCAGGCTGGCTACCCGAGCAAGCCCATCCGCGTGGTCGTGCCCTTCCCGGCCGGCAGCACCACGGACATCATTGCGCGCGCCATCACCGACAAGATGAGCGCCAGCCTGGGCCAGCCCATCGTGGTGG
>JAIERT010000090.1 GCA_019746735.1 Burkholderiaceae bacterium
CGGCCACGGGCGCGCAGGCCCTGAGCCTGCTGCTCTGGCAGGGCCTGGTGCCGGCCACGCTGGCGCTCGCCCTGGGGTCGGCCCTGCGCCGCTGGCTGCCCCGGCACCCCTTCATCTACATCCTGGGCCGTGGTTTCCTGGGCACGGCCCTGTGCATCTTCGCGGCCAAGCTGGCGGCCCAGGCCGCCGGTCACACCCTGCCCAATATCGGCAGCGAGCTCTCGTGGGTGGCGCTCTGGCTCATGGCCTGGGGCGACGCCTTCGTCACCGGTTTGCTCGCCGCCATCTTCGTGGCCTACCGCCCGCAGTGGCTGGCCACCTGGTCCGACACGCTTTACCTGAAAAACAGCTGAACATGACTGCATCTGTCGAACCCACCCCCGGCCTCGTGCTGCAAGGCATCACCCCGCCGCTGCGTCTGAATGACTACAAGCTCATCGCCTTCGACATGGACTCCACGCTGATCAACATCGAGTGCGTGGACGAGATCGCCGACGGCGCCGAGAAGCAGCGCACGCTGCTGCAGACCTGCGCGCGCTTAAGCATCTCGCCGCAGCAGGCCATCGCCATGGGCGACGGCGCCAACGACCTGCCCATGATGGGCGCGGCCGGCCTCTCGGTGGCCTACCATGCCAAGCCCAAGGTGCGCGAACAGGCCAGGGTGGCCATCAACAGCGGCGGTCTGGACCGCCTGCTGGAGATCCTGCGGTGAACCCGCGGCTGCAGCGCCTGGCCACGGGCTTCAGGGCCTGGCTGCTCAACTGGCGCGCCCATGCGCTCACGCTGGCCGTGTTCGTCGCCGCCGTGGTCGCGCTCAATGCCTGGCAGACACGCGATCTGCCCACCGGCCCCGCGCCGGACTTCCAGGCCCCGCTGGTCGGCGCCATCGGTACCGAGGAGATCACGCTCGAGGCCTGGCTGGCCCAGCACCCGGGCCGCGCCGTGGCCCTGCATTTCTGGGCCGAATGGTGCGGCATCTGCCGCGCCGAGCAAGGCAGCATCACGGACCTGCAGCAAGACTGGCCCGTGCTCACCATCGCCATGCGCTCGGGCGACGCGGCCAAGGTGGCACGCGTGATGGCCCAGCGCGATCTGCACTGGCTGGCCGCCGTCGATACGGACGGCAGCCTCACGGCGCGCTACGGCTTCAAGGCCGTGCCGGCCTTCGTGGTGCTCGACGCCCAGGGGCGCGTGCGCCACGCCAGCGTGGGCTACACGCCCGAGCTCGGCATGCGGCTGCGCCTGTGGCTGGCGCAGCACTTCTGATTGCTATTCGGACTCAGTTCCCGATCTTCACGCTCAGGCCGGTGATCAGCGACAGATCGTACTTCTCGGCCGGCGGCGGCGACTGGCTGTCGTAGCGGCTCTGCAGCTTGACGCTCAGACTCAGCGTCTTGTTGATGTCCACCAGCAGGCCCGCGTCCAGCGTGGCGCGTACACCCTGGCCCTTGAGCAGCCCTGGATAGAGCACGAACTTCTGCGTGAAGCGCGTGCTGCCCGCGAACTGGTGCGTGGATTCCTGGCCAAACAGGGTTTCGGTGGTGGTGTAGTGCTTGCGCAGCGCGCCGTCGATCTCCACGCCCTCCCCGCGGTAGTAGTCCTCGCGCCAGGACAGACCGGCGTAGATGTCCCAGGTCAGTTCGGCATCCTTGTAGATGTGGCGGCCCAGACCAGTGCTGACCAGGGTGCGCAGGTCCAGGTCGCGTACGCGGTCATGGCTGAATTCCAGGCCGACAAAGCCGAACTCCTGCTCGGTGATGTCGCGGTCGTAACGCGTGCCGGCGCGCCAGCGCCGCGCCGTGATGCTGGTCGTGACCACGCCGTCGGTCTCGGTGCGTGCGCGGCTCTCCAGGTAGTTGCCGAACAGCGAGAGCTTGTCCTCGGGGCGGGTGTAGGTGGTGTCCAGCGTCAGGTTGAAGGCCTGCCCGTCGGTATTGCCCGAGGACAGCGTGAGACCGGCGCCGAAGTCCCCGGCCCAGCGGCCAGCCGTCTCCAGCTGCAGCGGCGGCACATAGGCCGGCTGCACAGGCGGTGCCGGCGGCGTGGCCGGCACCTCGGGCGCCGGCTCGGCGGCGGGTGCGGGCTCCACCACCACGGGCGCCACCTCGGGCGCGCGCAGGGGCACGGCGACCGGCTCAGTCACCGCTGGGATTTCTGACGGGGTGGGGTTGGCCTCCTGGGCCAGGGCCACGCTGCCGACCAGCAGCCATGGCAAAAGGAACGCTTGCTTCATTTCGGGGGGGTCAATCGGTGCGTGATGCCGGCCTGCAGGCTGGCGTCATGCCCCGATTATCCCCGCTCGAGTTGCGCACGTCCTGTGTGGACATCGAACTGCGCCAGTGTGTAGGCCCCAGCGTCCGCGCGCGTCGCATCCTCCACGGCGCGCAGCGTGGTGCGCAGGCGCTGCGGCGTGAACTCGGCCAGTCCATAGCCGCGGTAGCGCGCCTCGCCGTAGACGAAATGCGGGTTTTCGGCCAGCCGCTCGGCCGCGCGCTCCATGCCCGAGACACTGGCGCGTGAGCTGATGCTGGTGCCGCAGAACTCCACGCCCAGGTTCGCGCTGCCTGGCCGGGCGTAGTCGGCCTTGACATGGCCCACCCAGTTCTCGTGCACATCGCCGCCGAAGAAGACCGGGTTGCTCACGCGGTGGCGCTGTAAGGCGTCGAGCAGGCGGGTGCGCGCCGCGGGGTAGCCGTCCCAGCCGTCGTTCCAGAAACGCTGGCCCGGGCCGGGCCGCGCGTCACGCGGGCCGAACAGCGTCTGCTGTCCGATCACGTTCCAGCGCCCGGCGCTGCGCGCCAGCGCCTGGTCCAGCCACTGCTCCTGCGCCGTCCCCAGATAGCTGCGCTGCGGCTCGGCCCATTCCTGGCACTGCTCGGGGTCGATCAGGCTGCCGCCGTCCTTGAGGCAGGCCTGACGGTCGCGGTACTGCCGGCCGTCGAGCAGGTGCAGCGTGGCCAGCCGGCCCCAGGCCAGCTGCTGGTGGATGCGCAGCTCGGCGCCCCGCCCCAGGCCGCCCAGACCCTGGGTCAGCATCGAAGCCCGCACGGGCATGTGCTCGTACCAGGCCTGGTAGGCCGCGGCACGCCGGGCCGCGAAATCGGGCGCTGTGCCCAGCACGGGCATGCCATTGCCCTCGTGCAGGCCGGCGTAATCGTTCTGCACCTCGTGGTCGTCCCAGGTCAGAAGCCAGGGGCAGGCCGCGTGCATGGCCTGCAGATCCGGGTCGCCGCGGTACAGGGCGTAGCGCGCGCGGTAGTCATCCAGCGTCAGCACCCAGCCGCCCGTCACGGGGCGCACGGCGCTCTGCGCGCCCGGGTATTCGTAGATGTAGTCGCCGAGGAAGAGCACCAGATCCGGCGCATCGGCGCGCAGATGCCGCCAGGCCGCGTAAAAGCCGTGCTCCCAGCGCTGGCACGAGGCATAGCCCACGCGCAGGCGCGCCGCCTCGGCACCCGGCGCGGGCGCGGTGCGCGTGCGACCCACGGGGCTCACTGCCTCACCCAGCATGAAACGGTAGAAATACCAGCGGTCCGGCTCCAGGCCCTGCACCTCGGCGTGCACCGCATGACCCAGGGCCGGCACGGCCTGCACCTGGCCGCTGCGCGCGATGCGCGTGAAGCCTTCGTCGTGCGCCACCTCCCAACGCAGGGTGAGATCGCGCGCCGGCGGCTCGGTGAACAGCAGGCGCGTCCAGAGCACCACGCCCTGGGGCTCGGGCGCGCCACTGGCCACGCCCAGCGCAAAGGGGTCGCTCTGCAGACGGGCGGCACGGCTCCAGGCGCTGCGCGGCAGCCAGAGCGTGGTGGCGGTGGCGGCGGCCAGTTGCAGCAGCCGGCGGCGGTCGGAAGAATCGAGCTTCATAGGGTGGCGGCAGGGTGTGGGCGGCATGATGCCATGCGTCCGTGACACAGCCCTACCGCCCGGCGGGCTGCGGTTGACAGGCCTTTACCCCTGACTAAAATTTCAGCAAATCATTCTTGGAGCCGCTCATGGCGACCGAAGGCATTTCCTCCAGCACCCCCGTCTCCCCTCCGCCCCGGGCCAACCGCGCGCAGGAGTTCCGCGCCGAGCAGGAGCGCGTGCAGAGCGAGCAGAGCCAGCGTGAATCCCAGGCCGCCCAGGCGGCCGAGCGCGAGGCCCGCCAGCGCGAACCCGTGGTCAACACCCAGGGCCAGACCACGGGCCGCATCCTCAACGAGCGGGCCTGAACACCGGGCAGCCCATGGTACTCGCGCTCCAGTCCCTCAACGGCGGCACGCCCAGCGTGCGCAGCCAGCTGAGCCAGTACCAGGCCCAGCTGCAGCAGGCACGCCAGGAGGCCAGCCGCGCCGCCGACCGGGTGGCCCGCCTGGAGCAGCAGACCGAGGTGGCGCGCAGCGAATCGGTGCGCGCCGACGAGCGCGTGCGCGGCATCGAGAGCAATCCCCCGCGCAGTACCGACAGCAGCGCGCTGGATCGCAACAACCGCCGCGCCATCAACAGCCTGAGCATGCTCAGCGGCACCCTGCTCGACGAGATGGCCTGAGGCCTCCGCCCGAAAAACAAAACGGCCCTCGTGAGGGCCGTTTTTCATGGTGTGCCGACAGCCTATCCACCGCGCTGTCTCAGGGCCTCATAGAGGCAAACCCCGCTGGCCACCGACACATTGAGGCTCTCCACCCCACCTTTCATCGGGATGCTAACGAGCTCGTCGCAGGTCTTGCGCGTCAGCTGCCGCATGCCCTCGCCCTCGGCGCCCAGCACCAGGGCGGTGGGGGTCTTGAGGTCCACCTGGTAGATGGTCTTGGGCGCGTCGTCACTGGTGCCGACGCACCAGATATTGCGTTCCTTGAGCTCGCCCAGCGTTCGCGCAAGGTTGGTGACCATGAAATAGGGCACGGTCTCGGCCGCGCCGCTGGCCACCTTGGCCACCGTGGCATTGATGCCCACCGCATGGTCCTTGGGCGCGATCACCGCGTGCGCGCCAGCCCCGTCGGCCACGCGCAGGCAGGCGCCGAGGTTGTGCGGGTCCGTCACGCCGTCGAGCACCAGCAAGAGCGGCGGTTCGCTCAAGGAATCCAGCAGGTCGTCCAGCGAATGCTGCTGCGGCAGTGGTTCCACGCGCGCCGCCACGCCCTGGTGGCCATGGCTGCCCGCGAGCTTGGCCAGACGCAGGCCATCGGCCTCGATCAGCCGCACGCCGGCCTCCTTGGCTTTCTCAATGAACTGCCGCATGCGCGCATCACGGCGCGTGGGCTCGAAATAGATCTCGATGATGGACGCGGGCGCCGTCTTCAGGCGCACGCCGACGGCGTGGAAGCCGAACAGGACTTTGGGGGAGGACATGGGGGGATTATCCCAGCATGAAAAGGGCTGTCAGTCTCGGTTGGTGTTGCTATATCCCCCATTTGGGGGATATGCGATCGTAAACATGGCCTCCTAGAATAAAACTCAATCAACGGCGCATGACAACATGTAGCGGTCGTCCGGTGGATCATCCGGCGATACACATGAGACGTTATCAGTCAACCGACCGGATCTCCTGTTCTTAAAGGAAAGATTTTGTACTTTCATACCGTCCTCATTCTTTCCGGTGCCCGGCAACGCTACATGTGCAACCTCACTGAAGACGAAGCACACTCTCAAGTCATTTATCCGTTTTTAGACGATGGGATCGTCAAGTATCGGAGAGGAGGGAAAACCACGCCGCACCAAGTTGTGGATCTCAGGATCTACAAGACAAAAGAGCAGTGGAATCATCGGGCGGCGAAATTCGAAGATTTCGTTGCTAAGAAAAATAACGTCGCCAAAGCCGTTCTAGCAAGAGAATCCAAGCAGGCGGCAAAAGTGCAACACCGAGTTTTCGTCGTTATGCCAATACAAGGCGACAAATACGGCGAAATGAACGATCAACGGATTCATGAAGAGTTCAACAAGCGTTTCGTTGCGGTCGAAAAGACACTAAGCAAGCATCAATGCGTTGCCATTCGAATCGACAAGGAAATTCCGCTCGACGACCTCGTTCGGAGAATCAAAACCGAAATCTCTCGCGCTCAGTTTGTAGTAGCGGACCTGACTGATGAACGCCCTTCGTGCTACTTCGAAGCTGGTTACGCCGAGGCTTTAGGAAAACCAATCGTGTACGTAGCGAGCAAACAGAGTGTCATCACTCCAGCGCAAAAAACTCACATTCACTTTGACGTTCATATGAACGTCAATTTCTTCTCAAATCACAAAGAGCTTCAAGAAAAACTGGGCGCAGCGATCACTAAGAACCAACGGGTACTTTTTGCGACACAGAACAGTGGTGCCAAACCAACCGAGAAGGCTTAACCTTAGGTTCAAGCTTGTTAGTGTTCGACCAGCTAAACATTTCGACTAAACGCGTCCGCTAACCACTCGCCTTCCCCGCCTCAATCGTGATCCGCCGCTCGCACCGTGACGCAATCCCCTGGTCATGCGTCACGAGCACCAGCGTCGTGCCTTGCTCACGATTGAGCGCGAACATCAGCTCCATCACCGTCTCGCCCGTCGCGTAGTCCAGACTGCCTGTGGGCTCGTCGGCCAGCAGCACCGAGGGGTGGACGACGAAGGCGCGGGCCAGGGCCACGCGCTGCTGTTCGCCACCGGAGAGCACCTTGGGGTAGTGGCCGAGGCGCTCGCCCAGGCCCACACGGCCCAACATCTCGGTGGCGGCCTTGCGCGCGTCCTTGCGGCCCGCCAGTTCCAGCGGCAGCATGACGTTCTCCAGCGCGGTCAGGTGGCCCAGCAGCTGGAAGCTCTGGAAGACGAAGCCCAGCTTCTGGGCGCGCAGCGCAGCGCGTGCGTCCTCGTCCAGCGCGAACAGGTCCTGGCCGTCGATCTTGACGGTGCCGCGCGTGGGCGTGTCCAGCCCGGCCATGATGGACAGCAGGGTGCTCTTGCCCGAGCCCGAGGCGCCGACGATGGCCAGGGTCTGCCCACGGGGCACCTGGAAATGGATATCGCGCAAAATGTCGAGCGTGCCGGTCGAGTCGCTCACGGACTTGACCACGTGTTCCACGGAAATGACGGGTTCGGACATGGGTTTGTTCTTTCGGAGTCGCCGCTACTGTATCGCGGCCTTGTTGCTGGGCGCTGGGCTGGGGTTATCCCAGGCGCAGACGGCCCCACCGCCTGCGCGCACGGTGCTGGTGCTCGGCGATTCGCTGAGCGCCGAGTACGGCCTGGCGCGCGGCACGGGCTGGGTGGCGCTGCTGGAGCAGCGCCTGGCCAAGGAGAAGCCGGGCACGCGCGTGGTCAACGCCAGCATCAGCGGCGAGACCACTTTCGGCGGGCGTTCGCGCCTGGCCGCCCTGCTGGCCCAGCACCAACCCACGCACGTGATCCTGGAGCTCGGCGGCAATGACGCGCTGCGGGGCCTCTCGCTCGACGCCACGCGCGCCAACCTGGAATGGATGACCCAGCAGTCCAAGAAGGCCGGCGCCCGCGTGCTGCTGCTGGGCATGCAGATGCCTCCCAACTACGGGGCCGATTATGCGAAGCGCTTCGAGGGCCTCTACGCCCAGGTGGCACGCGCCGAGAAGGTGGGCCTGGTGCCCTTCTTCCTCAAGGGTGTGGCCGACGGTGCAGACCCGACGCGCCTGTTCCAGCCCGACCGCATCCACCCCACGGCCGAGGCCCAGCCCCTGATGCTGGACAACGTCTGGCCCGAACTGAAAAAGCTTCTGTAATGCCCCCTAGCTCACTACGTTCGCATCCCCCCAAGGGGGAACAGCCCTCCCTTGGGGCGGCCCGGCGGGAGGTCTGACTGATGCCCCTCTTCCCCATCGCGGCCGAGGTGGCCCTGCGCGAGCTCGACCGTTACGACACCATCATCGACGCGCGCAGCGAGAACGAGTACGCCGAAGACCACCTGCCGGGCGCCGTGAACTGGCCCACGCTGAACAACGCCGAGCGCCACGCCATCGGCACCACCTACAAGCAGGTCAACGCCTTCGAGGCCAAGAAGCGCGGCGCAGCCATCGCAGCGCGCAATATCTCGGCGCATATCGATCGCGAGGTCATCGCCAAACCGAAGGACTGGAAGCCGCTGACCTATTGCTGGCGTGGCGGCAAGCGCAGCGGCTCGCTGAGCCTGATCCTCAGCGAGATCGGCTTTCGCGTGACGATCATCGAGGGCGGCTACAAGGCCTTCCGTACTGCCCTGCTCGACGACATCCCGCGCCAGGTCGAAGGGCTCGCGTTCCGTGTGATCTGCGGTACCACGGGCTCGGGCAAGACGCGACTGCTGCAGGCCCTGGCCGCCGCTGGCGCGCAGGTGCTGGACCTCGAAGCCCTGGCGAACCACCGCAGCTCGGTGCTGGGGGCCATTCCCGGGCTCCCCCAGCCCACGCAGAAGGCCTTCGACACGGCCATCTGGGATGCACTGCGCCGCCTGGACCCGGCGCGCCCGGTCTATGTGGAGAGCGAGAGCAAGAAGGTGGGCAATGTCGCCGTGCCCGAGGCTCTCATCAAGGCCATGCGCGCCGCGCCCTGTCTGAACCTGGTGCTCAGCGACGAGGAACGCGTGGCCCTGCTGATGGAGGACTACAACCACTTCGTGCGCGACCACGCCGCCTTCTGCGAACGCCTGGGCGCACTGACCGAGCTGCGCGGCAAGAAGGTGGTGGAAGACTGGCAGGCCGCGGTACGCACCGGCCACACCGAGGACGTGGTGCGCGAGCTGCTGCTGAGCCATTACGACCCGGTCTACCGCCAGTCCATGGGGCGCAATTTCACGCAGTTTGCCCAGGCCCCGGAGCTGCGTCCGCGCGACCGCACACCGGCGGCCATGCAGGAACTCGCGGTGCAGATGCTTCAGAAATAGCGCAGCAGCAGCCAGGCGATGGCGGCGATGCACAGCAGCAAGGCCGGCAGGGCCACCACGGTGATGGTGCGCTGCCGGCGCAGCGCCTCGCGCTGCAGGCCCACGGACTCCTCGATGCGCTGTTTCGACTGCGCCATCTGCTGTTCGGCCAGTGCGCGCTGGGCCTGGATCTGCGTGAGCAACTCACGCTGGTCATCGCGGATTTCGCGCAGGGTGGCCAGGATGTCTTCGTCGAGCGGGGCGTTCATGGCAGTGTCGTCGTGACGGGGGTGGTGGGAAACGGGCCTTCGATGCAGCCTTGCGCGCGTGCCCAGCCCTTGAGATAGGGCCGGCGCATGGTGCCGGCGGCGATGGCGGCCGTGACGGCCTTGGAATGACGCTCGGCGCCGCTGAGCTTGCGCACCCAGCTGCGGAAGGGGATCACCCCGTCGACCACGGTGTTCACGGTACTGG
>JAIERT010000248.1 GCA_019746735.1 Burkholderiaceae bacterium
CGAAGGCGGTGACCCGCCCACGGGGGGAGAGCCTGGAGAGCAGCAGACGCGTGTGCCCGCCGCGGCCGAAGGTGGCGTCCACATAGGCGCCATCGGCCGGCTCGCCCACGCCGGGCGGGTCCTGCGGCTTGTTGAGCAAGGCTTCGATCGCTTCGTTCAACAAGACGGTGGTGTGTGTCCATGGGGCCTGTTCCACCGTCGTCTTTCAGAAGGAGAAGTCCTTGAAGACATCGGGCATCTCGCCCTGCATGGCCTCGGCCTCCTGGGCCTCGTACGCCGCCTTGTCCCAGAGCTCGAAATGGTTGCCCATGCCCAGCAGCATGGTGTCCTTGCTGATGCCGGCCGCGGCGCGCAGCTCGGGCGAGACCAGCACGCGGCCCGTGGCGTCCATCTCCACGTCCATGGCGTTGCCGAGGAAGATGCGCTTCCACCACTGGGCGGCCATGGGCAGGGCCGCGATGCGCTCGCGGAACTTCTCCCACTCGGGGCGGGGAAAGATCATGAGGCAGCCGTGCGGGTGCTTGGTGATCGTGAGCTGGCCGGCGGCCGTGGCGCTGAGCACGTCACGGTGCCGGGTCGGCACGGACAGCCGCCCCTTGGCATCCAGACTCAGCGACGAAGCCCCTTGAAACACGCATCTACCCCTTGTTCAGCACCCAAACGGGAGGGCGAAAAATGCGCACGCACTTTTCACCACTTAATTCCACTTTTTTGCACTGTATCAGCAAAACACAGGCAGACAAGAGGGGGGATCCAGGAAAATTTCAATGAAATCAATGACTTAGAAACACTTTCACACAATTTTCGGCTTGAAAATCCGTTCTAAATGAAGGACTTAGCCTTCGATATGAATGTGATGCATGAAGCGAGGGGCGCATATTCCAGCGTCGCAGCAAGCCTTCAAACCACCTCGCGGCGCGCAGCGGGCCTGCAACGCCGGCGCGTGTACAGTCAGACCATCTCCGCACGGAAAGCCCCACCCGATGAGCGCAGCCCCGAGCCCGTCAGCCGACTTTCCGGTCCCCGCCTCGGCCCGCCGAACGTGGACCATCCGCCTGCAGTCCCTCATTTCAGGGATGGTCGTCACCGCCATGCTGGTGCTGGCCAGCGTGTTGCTGTGGAACAGCTGGCAATCCGCCCGCCAGGCCCTGCTCGAGGCCGCCCGCCAGAACTTCAATGACATCGGCGCGCTGATCAATGAAAAGAGCCGTCGCATCCTCGGCCCGGCCGAGGCCACGCTGCGCCAGCTCTCCTTCGACCCGCTGTCCGGCGCCAGCCGGCTGGACGCACGCTTCGCGCGCCTGGTGGTGCTGGCCGACATCCTGGACCACAACCCCCTGCTGGCCGCGATCTACGCCGGCTATCCCAATGGCGAGTTCTTCCTGCTGCGCCGGCTCAACACGCCCGAGCTACGCCAGCTCTTCGACGCGCCGGCCCAGAGCGGCTGGCTGGTGCAGAGCATCACACGCCAGCGCGACGGGGGTATGGTCGGTCAATGGCATTACCTGGACAGCCGCCTGCAGCGACTGCGCACCCAGGTGCTGCCGGACTACCAGTTCGACCCCCGCGGCCGGCCCTGGTACGACGGCGCGCTGCGCAGCAAGGGCCAGCACCTGACCGCGCCCTACATCTTCTTCAGCTCGCGACAGATCGGTGTGACACTGAGCGAGCGCAGCCGTGATGGCCGCGCGGTGCTGGGGCTGGACGTGGACATCAGCACCATCGGCACGGAAATGGGTTCGCTGCGCTATACGCCGAACACGCAGATCGCCGTCATCGACGAGCAGCGCCGGGTGATGGCCTATCCCGGCGACACGCTGCACCTGCAGCGCGAAGGCGATACGGTGAGCTTCCGGACCCTGGCCGAGTTGAACGTGCCGGCGCTCAGTGCGCTGGAGACCGCAGCACGCCGCGCCGGAGACCCGGTAGGCTATCTGGCACAGGGGGAGCGCTGGTACGGCACCCGCATGCCGCTCGATGCGGTGGCCGGCGGTGGCCTGGACATCCTGGTCGCCATCCCCGACAGCGACCTGCTCGGAACCCTGCGCCGCGACCTGCAGGTCCAGGCCGCCCAGGGCCTGCTGATCGTGCTGCTGCTGCTGCCACTGGGCTGGCTGGCCGGGCGACGCCTCGGACGGGCCATGCAGCGGCTGGCCGCCCAAGGCCGCGGCCTGGCACGCTTTCGCTTCGAACTGCCGGTGCGTGCCAAAGCCAGCCATCTGAAGGAGGTGCAGGAGCTGGATGCGGTGCTGCAGTACATGGGCCGCACGGTGCAGAACTTCCTCGGCATCACCGAGACGATCAGCCGCGAGCCGCGCACCGAGGACATGCTCTCCAAGGTGCTGGAGCGGCTGGTCGAGACCACCCAGTGCACGCAGGGGGTGGTCTACCTGAGCTCCCCGGACGGCCAGCTGCTGGAGCGCGCGGCCATCTCGGCCCGGCCCCACACACAGGCCTCGCCCCATGAACTGCCTGCCACGCTCACGCTCGACGAAGGCCTGGCCTGGGCGCGCGAAAGCGCGGCACCCCGCCCGGGGGCCACCGGGAGCAGCGCGGCCCATGCGCGCCTGGCGCTGCGCCTCAGCGACCGCCACCACCAGACCCTGGGACTGGTGGTGCTGCAGTTCGAACCCGAGCGGCTGGAGGCCGGCCAGGACTTCCGCGACTTCGCCGAGAAGCTCTCGGGCGCGCTGGAAGTCTCGATCGAGACGCGCAAGCTGATCGAAGCCCAGCAGCGCCTGCTCGACGGGGTGATCCAGCTGCTGGCCGACGCCATCGATGCCAAGAGCCACTACACCGGGGGCCACTGCGAACGCGTGCCCGTGCTGGCCGAAATGTTCATCGACCGGCTCAACGCCGATCACGACAGTCCCTACGCGGGCCGCTGGGACGCCGAGCGGCGCTACGAGTTCAAGCTCGGTGCCTGGCTGCACGACTGCGGCAAGATCACCAGCCCCGAGCACATCATCGACAAGGCGACCAAGCTCGAGACCATCTACAACCGCATCCACGAAATACGTACACGCTTCGAGGTGCTGCACCGTGATGCGCAGGTGGACTACTGGCAGGGTGTGGCCGCGGGCGGCGACCCGCAGGCCCTGAGCGCCGCCCTGAGCCAGCGCCTGCAGGCCCTGCAGGAGGACTACGCCTTTGTCGCGCGCTGCAACGTGGGCAGCGAGTCGTCCGCCGAGGCCGATCTGGAACGCCTGCGCCGCATCGGCGCACAGACCTGGCTGCGCCACTTCGACGACCGCCTGGGTCTGTCCATGGAGGAGCACGAGCGCCTGCGCGGCCACGCCACCGCGTCCCTGCCCGCCACCGAATGCCTGCTGGCCGACCGGCCGGATCACCTTGTGCCCTGGGGCGAACGCAAGCCCCCGGTCGAGAAGGACGACCCGGCCAACGTCTGGGGCTTCGACATGAAGCTGCCACCGCACGAGCGCAATCTGGGCGAGCTGCACAACCTCTCGGTGCGGCGCGGCACCCTGACCGCCGAGGACCGCTTCAAGATCAACGAGCACATCGTGCAGACCCTGATGCTGCTGCGCAGTCTGCCCTGGCCCGGCCATCTGGCGCGGGTGCCCGACATCGCCGCCACCCACCACGAGCAGCTCAACGGCCAGGGCTATCCGCGCCGGCTGGGCGCGGAACAGCTCACGCCGGAGGACCGCATCATGGCCATCGCGGACATCTTCGAGGCGTTGACGGCGGCCGATCGCCCGTACAAGTCCCCCAAGACCCTGAGCGAGTCCCTGGCCATCATGGCGCAGATGGCACGCCAGCAGCACATCTGCCCCGAGATGTTCCGCTACTTCCTGCGTGAGGGCATCTGGCGCGACTTCGCCTGCGCGCACATCGCTGCGGCGCAGATCGATGCCGTGGACATCACGGCACTCGAGGCCGTCTTGACGACCGCTTGAGGCGACGGCCTCAGAGGATGTAGCGCGAGAGATCCTCGTTGCGACTCAGCTCGGCCAGGCGCTGGTCCACGTAGGCCGCGTCGATGCGCACGGTCTGCCCCTGCAGATGCGCGGCGCTGAAGCTCACCTCGTCGAGCAGGCGCTCCATCACCGTGGCCAGGCGGCGCGCACCGATGTTCTCGGTGCGCTCGTTGACCTCGTAGGCGATGCGCGCCAGGCGTGTGATGCCCTCGGGAAGGAATTCCAGGGTCACGCCCTCGGTCGCCAGCAGGGCCTGGTACTGCTTGACGAGCGAGGCGTGCGTCTGCGTGAGGATGGCCTCGAAATCCTGCACCGAGAGCGAGGCCAGCTCGACGCGGATGGGGAGGCGCCCCTGCAGCTCGGGGATCAGGTCGCTGGGCTTGCTCAGATGGAAGGCACCCGAGGCGATGAAGAGGATGTGGTCGGTCTTGATGACGCCGTACTTGGTGGAGACGGAGGTGCCCTCCACCAGCGGCAGCAGGTCGCGCTGCACCCCCTGGCGCGAGACCTCGGCGGTGCTGCCACCATCGCTGCGCGAGGTGACCTTGTCGATCTCGTCGATGAAGACGATGCCGTTCTGCTCGGCGTTCTGCAGCGCCTGGGCGCGGATCTCCTCCTCGTTGACGAGCTTGGCCGCCTCCTCTTCCACGATCATCCGCATGGCTTCGGCAATCTTGAGCTTGCGCAGTTTGCGTTTGCCGCCGGCCATCTGACCGAACATGCCCCGCAGCTGCTCGGCCATGTCTTCCATGCCGGCCGGCCCCATGATCTCGAGCTGCGGCCTGGGCTCATTCACCTCGAGCTCGATCTCGCGCTCGTCGAGCTCGCCCTGGCGCAGCTTCTTGCGGAAGACCTGGCGCGCGGTGTTGTCGCTGCTTTCGCTGGCGCCGAACTCGTTGCGCGGCGGCGGCACCAGCACGTCGAGGATGCGATCCTCGGCCGCGTCCTCGGCACGGGTACGCACCTTCTTCATCTCGGCCTCGCGGGTCTGCTTGACGGCCACTTCCATCAGGTCGCGGATGATGCTGTCCACGTCCTTGCCCACATAACCGACCTCGGTGAACTTGGTGGCCTCCACCTTGATGAAGGGTGCATCGGCCAGCCGCGCCAGGCGGCGTGCGATCTCCGTCTTGCCCACGCCCGTGGGGCCGATCATGAGGATGTTCTTGGGAGTGATCTCGGGGCGCAGCGCGGCCTCGACCTGCTGGCGCCGCCAGCGGTTGCGCAGTGCGATGGCCACGGCGCGCTTGGCGCCGGCTTGGCCCACGATGTGGCGGTCGAGTTCGGAGACGATCTCCTGCGGGGTCATGGCAGACATGATGGGAGTCCGGAAAACAATCGAGAGACAGAACTCAGTCCAGCGTCTCGATGGTGTGGTTCATGTTGGTGTAGATGCAGAGCTCGCCCGCAATCTCCAGCGACTGCTTGACGATCTCGGTCGCGCCGAGCTGCGTGTGCTTGAGCAGGGCAATGGCGGCCGACTGCGCATAGGCGCCGCCCGAGCCGATAGCCACGACGCCATGCTCGGGTTCGAGCACGTCGCCGTTGCCGCTGATGATCAGCGAGCATTCGCGGTCGGCCACGGACAGCATGGCCTCGAGCCGGCGCAGCACGCGGTCGGTGCGCCAGTCGCGCGTGAGCTCGATGGCGGCGCGCTGCAAATGGCCCTGGTGCTTCTCGAGCTTGGCCTCGAAGCGCTCGAACAGCGTGAAGGCATCGGCCGTGGCACCGGCAAAGCCGGCCAGCACCTTGCCGTGGTAGAGCTTGCGCACCTTGCGCGCCGTACCCTTGACGACGATGTGACCCAGCGTGACTTGGCCGTCACCGCCGATGGCCACCTGCAGGCCATCGGCCGTCTGGCGCCGCACGCTGACGATGGTGGTGCCGTGAAATTGTTCCATGAGCATATTGTCCCACCCCCAGGCTTCGCGCCCTTCGTTCGCTGCGCCACCCCCCTCAGGGGGCGCACTCAGCGGCCTGGCAAAGCCAGATCCGCAAGTGCCCTCGCCTGAGACAAGAGTACTTCGGGAGGGACTTGTTATGCCGCGCGCGGAACGACGCGGGCGTGCTCGGAGATGCCGATCACGTTGAAGAAGGCCGCGACCATGCGGTTGACGTCGCGGAACTGGACCTGGCAGCCCTTGCCCTGCTGCTCGGCCACCCAGTTCAGGATGCTGCCGGCGGCCGAGAAATCCACCCGGATCAGGCGGGCGCAGGACACGACCATGCGGTTCGAGCCTTCCATGCCCTTTTCGAGCTTGGTCAGCACCTCGGCGGCGTCGCCGATGATCTCGCCATAGAGTTCGACCACGGCCGGCGGCTGCTCTTCCAGCCCGGCCGGGGCCGTGAGGTTGCGCAACGGATCGTCCCACATCGAATGGGGCTCGTCCCAGCGCGAGCGGATGTCCTCGGCCTCGGCCTCGGCCGGATCGTTCAGGCCCTGCAGATCACAGCTGCAGCGCGGCTCCTGCCAGGACGGCGGCGAGACCTCGTAGGTGACGCAGTAGTCCAGCGCGACGAGCTCGAAAGCGTCCTGCAGGCGCATGATGCGCAGCGCGTCCATGCGCAACTGCCAGCACATGGGGTCCACGCTGCGGTCGCCCGACGGCGTCAGCACCAGCAAGGCTCGCTCCAGGTTGGCGTGACCGCGGAAGACCAATACGGCAGGCGTAACGCACCACTGGGCCACCATCCGGGACAGCACCGGAACCGCATCGGGCGCGATGGTCGCAAGCGACTGCCAGTCCAGCACCAGAGGGCCGGGCACGCGCAGCAGGGCCTGCAGTTCCTCCAGCGCAGGCGCACCGAGCTGGGCCGGGCTGCTCCAGTCGGCCGGGCTGGCCGCCGAGGCACTGGGACGCGCCTTGGCGGGCGCAGCGCTCTTGCTGCGGCCCAGCATGTCGGGCATGGAGAACCAGGCCGGTGCCGAGCGGCCGTAGCGGTCGGCGAATTCCAGCGCCACGCTGTCGAAGCGGGCCTGCTGGCCGGTGGCGCGATAGAGGTCGAACAGGGCCGACATCCAGGTTTCGGCCAGCTCGGGGCGCTGTTCGGCGGACGCGAGCGCGGCCATCAGGCTTTCCTCGGCGCCGGCATCGTCACCATTGGCGTAGCGGATGGCGGCATCCTCCAGATCGGGATCCGTCAGGTTGTCGGCCGGCACCTGGGCATAGAGACGCTGGGTCGAAAAACCGGCGCCCATGGGCATGCGCGGCTGGGCCTGCGACAGGGGCTGGGGGCGGCTGATGGTGCGACCCGCACTGGCGGCCAGCCCCTGGCGCAGGGCCATGGACGCTGGCATCGTGGGCGAAGCATCGGCGAGCTGGGTCGGGATGTATTCGCCACCCTCGGGTTCGCTCCACTGCGAGCTGTCCGGTCGCAGGGCCGAGGCCTCGGTGGGTTCGAAATGGCTGTCGTCGCCGCCCGAGGTGGCCGCCGCATCGGGCTCGGAGGGCGCAGTGGTCGGAGGCTGGGTCGGACCGGCGTCGGGCTTGAGACCCGCGCCTGGCGCCATGGGGAAGGCACCGGCACGCGAGGCGGCCTCCTTGCCCTTCCACCACTGGCGCGACATCTGCGCCTCGATCTCGTCGATCTTCTTGAGCGTCTCGGCACGGTCGTCGTGGTTCGACGTCATGCTGCTCTGGAAGAAGGACGGACGCCCCGCCTGGTCCGGCGGCCCCAGGGGATCGCGGCGGCGCAGCTTGCGCAGGTGGTCGAACTCGCGCTTGCGCACGAAATCGTTCTGCCGCTTGCGCTCGATCATCTCCTTGAGCGCTTCCTTGCTGTAACCCCCTTCGGCCTCAGGCTCCTTCTGGTCGAGCTCGGACCAATCCTTGGTCGGATTGCGGACGAACTTGGCCACCTTGGACAACAAGCCGGACCGGTTTTCCTCTTCAGCCATGTCCTGATTATGGGTTCAGCAAGGGGTCAAGGGGCTGTCGGGGATCAATCCCCGAACATCTTCTGCTTGAGCTCGCGCCGCTGCTGGGCTTCCAGCGAGAGCGTGGCCGTGGGGCGGGCCAGCAGACGACCCACGCCGATGGGCTCACCGGTCTCGTCGCAGTAGCCGTAGTCGCCGGCGTCGATGCGGGCGATGGACTGCTCGATCTTCTTGAGCAGCTTGCGCTCGCGGTCACGCGTGCGCAGCTCCAGCGCATGCTCTTCCTCGATGGTGGCGCGGTCGGCCGGGTCGGGCACGATCACGGTGTCCTCGCGCAGGTGCTCCGTGGTCTCACCGGCGTTGGTCAGGATGTCCTGCTTGAGCTGCTGCAGCCGCACCCGGAAGGCGGCGAGCTGCTTGTCGTTCATGTACTCGCTGTCGGGCATGGCCATCAGCTCTTCATCGCTGAGCTGATCGGCGGGCTTGGTCTTCCAGTTGTTGGCGAGCTTGGGGTCCTTCTTGACGGACGAAGGCAGGGGAGGAGCAATCAGGGTCTGGGACATGGTGGGGACGTAACTGGCCTTCACGGCATTGGATGCCGAGGTCTGGGCCATGGATGGAACGGTGAGCTGGGCCAGCCGGGCCGAGGCCTTGGCCGTGCGCACCGGCGCCTCGGGCACCGACGGCTTCGCGGGCACGGATGCCGGGGCAGCCACGGCCTTCAGCGGTGCCTTCGCGGGCACCGCCTTGGCAGCGGCTTTCGCCGGCGCCTTCACGGGGGCCTTGGCAACCGGTTTGGCAGCAGGCTTGCTCTTGGTGGCGGGCGCCTTGGCCGGCGCCTTCTTGGCCACGGGTTTGACGGCAGCCTTCTTCGCCACAGGCTTGGCGGCCGGCTTCTTGGCCGCCGGCTTGGCCACCGCCTTCTTTGCCGCACCAGGCTTGGCGGTCTTCACGGCCGGCTTGGCCTTGGCTGCCGGCTTGGCGGCGGCTTTCTTGGGGGCCGGCTTGGCCTTGCCCGCAGCGGATTTGGCTTTGGAAGACACGGACACCTTTCCTGGTTTGGCTTTCACTTCTTGTCTCCTGGCAGGCGGGGCCTGCACGCATTTCTTCTGGCCTGCTGTTATACCCTCAATGCAGGGCCGCCCAGCACACCAAGCCTAAATTTATGGCGCGCGAGTGTACTGCCGTTCACGCCGCCTGGACAGGGGTTGCGAAACAACGACAGCCCGGCGGGCGTGCCACGGCCCGGCTCAGACGAGGCTCTGCTCCAGGCCCTGCACCAGGATGTCCTTGGGCAGATCGATACCAATGAAGACCATTTTGCTCAGGCGCTGCTCGCCCTCGGCCCACTCGGGCCCGAGGTCGCTGCCCATGAGCTGGTGCACGCCCTGGAAGATCACCTTGCGGTCCGTACCCTTCATGTGCAGCACGCCCTTGTAGCGCAGCATGCGCGGGCCGTAGACGTTGATGATGGCCCCGAGGAAGTCCTCGAGCTTGTGCGGATCGAAGGCGCGTTCGGAACGGAAGACGAAGCTCTTCACATCGTCGTCATGGTGATGGTGGTGACCGTGGCCATGCTGGTGCGAGGGGTGGCTGC
>JAIERT010000063.1 GCA_019746735.1 Burkholderiaceae bacterium
AGCAGTACCAGTACATCCTGCGCGACGAGTCCATGCACTGCAACTTCGGCATCGACCTGATCAACCAGATCAAGCTCGAGAACCCGCAGCTGTGGACGGCCGAGTTCAAGGCCGAGATCCGCAGCCTGTTCGAGAAGGCTGTCGAGCTCGAGTACCGCTACGCCGAAGACACCATGCCGCGCGGCGTGCTGGGCATGAATGCCTCCATGTTCAAGGGCTACCTGCGCTACATCGCCAACCGGCGCGCCACGCAGATCGGCCTCGAAGCCCTGTTCCCCAACGAAGAGAACCCCTTCCCCTGGATGAGCGAGATGATCGACCTGAAGAAGGAGCGCAACTTCTTCGAGACCCGCGTCATCGAGTACCAGTCCGGCGGCGCCCTCTCCTGGGACTGAGGCGAGCAAATCAATCTATGGCTTCCAGAATCGCACCCATTGCCGACCATGCCTCAGAGCGTGGCGTCAGTGCGTGCCACCCCGTTCATGGTGTTGGGCCCTACCCCAGCCTCATGAATCGCTTCGTGCACTCCAACAAACGCATGAAGTGCTCTTTGTAACTTGATCAAGGAGAAATGAAATGGCAACTGCAAAGAAGGCCGCCAAGAAGGCAGCCCCCAAGAAGAAGGTAGCGGCGAAGAAGGCCCCGGCCAAGAAGCCGGCAGCCAAGAAGGTCGCCAAGAAGGCTCCGGCCAAAAAGGCCGCTGCGAAGAAGGCTCCGGCCAAGAAGACCGCCGCCAAGAAGCCGGCTGCGAAGAAGGCTGCAGCCAAGAAGCCCGCCGCCAAAAAGGCTGCTGCGAAGAAGCCCGCGGCCAAGAAAGTAGCCAAGAAGGCTGCGAAGAAGGTCGCCAAGAAGGTCGCCAAGAAGCCCGCCGCCAAAAAGGCTGCAAAAAAGGCCGCCAAGAAGCCGGCGAAGAAAAAGGCTGCTGCCAAGCCTGCTGCTGCCCCGGCCCCCGCGGCTCCCGTGGCTCAAACCACGCTGAACCCGCAGGCCGCCTGGCCTTTCCCGACTGCCAGCCGTCCCTGAGACGGTCTAGGCCTCGAGCCCGTTGCCTGCGAAGGCAGCGGGCTTTTTCATGGCCTGGCTGAAACTCAATGAGCGCCCCACTGCCCGCCCTGCCCTTTCTGCATGCGCAGAAGGACGGTAGCGTTCTGATCGACGTGCAAGTGATGCCCAATGCCACGAAGACCCAGGCCCAGGGCCTGCACGACAGTGCCCTGCGCGTGCGCCTGCATGCACCACCCGTGGACGGCCAGGCCAATCTGGCGCTGCAGGCCTGGCTGGCCGAAACGCTGGGCCTCCCGAAATCCGCGGTGGAACTGCTGCGCGGCCGCACGTCCCGGCGCAAGCAGCTGCGCGTGACCGCCGGCCACGCCGCACAAGCGGCCTGGCATAGGCTGGGCGAAGAAAACTAGCCGTTCAGGCGCCGAAGGCCTGCGGCGAGACCGTGTAGTTCTGCGGTCCGCGGTGGGCGATCTTGTGGGAGCCCATGCGATTGCCCAGCGCGGCAGCTTTCTCCAGTGTCCAGCCACGCTCCAGGCCATAGAGCAGGCCGCCACGGTAGGCGTCACCGCAGCCCGTGGGGTCGACCACGGCCGCCGCCTTGACAGGTGGCACCAGGGTCTTGTGGCCATCGACCCAGACCTCGCTGCCCTCATGGCCCAGGGTGATGACCAGACCACGCACCTTGCGCGAGATCTGTTCCGGGCTCCAGCCCGTGCGCTCGCAGAGCATCTTGCCTTCGTAGTCGTTGACCGTGACCCACGTGGACTGCTCGACGAAGCGCGCCAGGTCCTGCCCGTCGAACATGGGCAGGCCCTGGCCCGGGTCGAAGACGAAGGGAATGTCCGCCGCCTTGAACTGCTCGGCATGCTGTAGCATGGCGTCACGCCCGTCCGGCGAGATGATGCCCAGCTTCACGTCGGGCTGAGGCTCGATGCGCGTCACATGTGCCTGCATCATGGCGCCCGGATGGAAGGCGGTGATCTGGTTGTTGTCACGGTCGGTCATGATCAGCGCCTGGGCCGTGTAGGTCTCGCCGATTTCCTTGACGTGGCGGGTATCGATGCCCAGCTCGCGCAGGCGCTGGACATAGCCCGCGCCATCGTTGCCCACGGTCGCCATGGGCAGGGGCGTGCCACCCAGCGCCTTGAGTGCATAGGCAATGTTGCCGGCACAACCACCGAAATCGCGCCGCAGCGTGGGCACGAGGAAGGACACGTTGAGGATGTGCAGCTGGTCGGGCAGGATCTGCTCGGCAAAGCGGCCCTCGAAGTTCATGATGGTGTCGAAGGCCAGGGAGCCGCAGATCAGAGTTGACATGGAATGAAAGGAAAGGTCAGGGATAGAAAGCCAGCAGGCGGTAACCGGCCACGCGCTCGCCATTGCCGTTGGTCTTGACCGTCAGCAACAGGGTGGTCTGGGTCTCGCTGCCGGCGCGGATCACGCCTTCCTGCACCCCGAGGTCTTCGGGCTGCAGCACACGCCGGATCAGCGCATGGTCGAGGGTATCGGTCAGAGCCAGCTCGACGGCCGGCATGGCCAGATCGACGGGCGCATTGTTCTTGAGGGTGAGGCTGAGACGGTAGAGATCGCCCTTGACCTTGCTGAAGGCCGAGCTGTCGATCACCACGGATTCGATCTGGCGTAGCGGCCGCACCTCGCAACCGACCAGCAGGCAGACCTCGTCGACCAGCGGACGCAGTTCCGGGTGCCGCGCCGCGACCAGATCGCGCTCCTGCACCAGCAGTTGCAGTCCCAGCCCCAGCACGAGCAGCAGGCTGAGCACCAGCAGCGTGGCCCGCACCAGGGGCCGATGCCAGCGGCTGGGCTGGCGGGTCTGGCGCATGAAGGAAAGCTCGGGGGCGGCCGGTTCCGCATGGGCCGGCGCGGCAGGCGCCGTCGGTCCAGGCGCCTCATCGGCCAGCAGCGGCCGCGTCTCGTCCATGCCATAGGCCGAGCCCTCGGGAAGCAAAAGGGTGTCCCCGCCTGCGGGCTCCAGCTGGGGCTCGATACGCTCGGAGCCGGACGCTGCACGCAAATCTGCCGCCTCTTGCGGCGCGTGAAGGGGTGCGGCCTCGCTGGCCATTGCCGCAGCCAGTGCACCTTCAAAAGCGGCACCGGTCGCAGCGGGTACCGCCGGCGAAGCCGCCGCCTGCAGATTGGCCTGGGCGTCGAAGATCTCTTCACATTGGCCGCAACGCACCCAGCCCTCGGAAATCCTGAGCTGGTCGGGAACGACCTTGAACATCGTGCGGCAGGCCGGGCAGCGTGTGATGAGGCTCATGGAGCCCCGATTGTAGGGGCGCGCGCCCGGAATCAGCGCCTCAGAAAGCCGCCGTCATCAGCACCCAGCCGTCCTCGCTGTCCGCCACAGCCAGCTGGCAATAAGGCGCATAGGCCTGGGTCAGCTCCTCGGCCTGGCGTTCCAGGATGCCGGCCAGCACCAGGGCGCCGCCCGGCGCCACGCGCGAGCACAGCAGGGGCGCGAGCACCTTGAGCGGCGTGGCCAGGATGTTGGCCAGCACGGTCCGGTAGGACCCCTGAGCCAGTTCGGGCAGGCCGGCGTGCAGTACCACGCCATTGGCCTCGGCGTTGAGGCGCGTCGCCGCCACGGCGGCCTCGTCGATGTCCACCGCATCGATGTCGCGGGCGCCGAACTTGGCCGCGCCTATGGCCAGGATGCCCGAGCCACAACCGTAGTCCAGCACACGGCCCAGCCCCTGGGCGCCGTGGCGGGCGATCCAGCGCAGGCACATGCGCGTGGTCGGGTGGGTGCCAGTGCCGAAGGCCAGGCCTGGATCGAGGCGGATGATGGTGCGGGCCGGCGCCGGCGGTTCATGCCAGGTCGGCACGATCCAGAACTCGGGCGTGATGTCCACGGGCGCGAACTGCGACTGGGTCAGCCGCACCCAGTCCTGTTCCGGAACCGCGGCCACGCCCAGCACCCGGCAGCCCTCGAAGAAATCCTGCGCCTGCAGCAGGGCGGCGGCCTCCTCGGCAGCGGCTTGCGTGGGGAACAGCGCGATCACGCGGGAGCGCTGCCAGCCCTCGGCCGGCGGTGGCATGCCGGGCTCGCCGAACAGCGCCTGCTCGGCCTCGGTCTGGGCATCGGCGTCCTCGACGCTGATGCTCAAGGCATCGAGCGCGTCCAGCGCCTCGCCCAGGACCTCCACGCGATCCTGCGGACAAAGCAAACGAAGTTCGTGCATGGGAAATCCCCGTCAGTCAGAGCTTAAAGGCGAGAGCACTCGCGGAACTGGCTTTGCCAGGCCGCTGAGTGCGTCCCCCCTGCCACCGAAGGTTGGCGTGGAGGGGGGAAGCGGCGCACGCCGCTCAGGGGGGAGGACCCCTGCGGGGTCATCTCTTGTGATGCCGCATCCACTCTTCCAGGTAGTGGATGTTGGTGCCGCCGGCCATGAACTTGGCATCGGCCATCAGCTCACGGTGCAGCGGGATGTTGGTGCTGATGCCCTCGACCAGGGTCTCGGCCAGCGCCGTGCGCATGCGCGCCATGGCCTGCTCGCGCGTATCGCCGTGCACGATGAGCTTGCCGACCATGGAGTCGTAGTTCGGCGGCACGAAGTAGTTGGTATAGACGTGCGAATCGACACGCACCCCGGGACCACCCGGCGCGTGCCACATGGTGATGCGGCCCGGCGAGGGTGTGAACTTGTAGGGGTCTTCGGCGTTGATGCGGCACTCGATCGCATGGCCGCGGATCTGGATGTCCTTCTGGGTGAAGGGCAGGCGTTCGCCGGCAGCCACCATGATCTGCGTCTTGACGATGTCCACGCCCGTGACCATCTCGGTCACCGGGTGCTCGACCTGCACGCGCGTGTTCATCTCGATGAAGTAGAACTCACCGTCCTGGTACAGGAACTCGAAGGTGCCCGCACCGCGGTAGCCGATCTTCTTGCAGGCGGCCACACAGCGTTCACCCACCTTGTCGATCAGCTTGCGCGGAATGCCCGGGGCCGGGGCCTCCTCGATGATCTTCTGGTGGCGACGCTGCATGGAGCAGTCGCGCTCGCCCAGGTAGACCGCATTGCGGTGCTTGTCGGCCAGGATCTGGATCTCCACATGGCGCGGGTTCTCCAGGAACTTTTCCATGTAGACGGCCGGGTTGTTGAAAGCGGCACCCGCCTCGGCCTTGGTCATCTGCACGGCATTGACCAACGCCGCCTCGGTATGCACCACGCGCATGCCACGACCGCCGCCGCCGCCAGCGGCCTTGATGATGACCGGGTAGCCCACGCTCTTGGCGATGCGCTTGATCTGGGTCGGGTCATCGGGCAACTCCCCCTCCGAGCCCGGCACGCAAGGCACACCGGCCTTGATCATGGCCTGCTTGGCCGAGACCTTGTCGCCCATGATGCGGATGGACTCGGGCGTCGGCCCGATGAACTGGAAGCCGCTCTGCTCCACCCGCTCGGCGAAGTCCGCGTTCTCGCTGAGGAAACCATAACCGGGGTGGATGGCTTCGGCGTCCGTCACTTCGGCGGCCGAGATGATGGCCGGCATGCTGAGGTAGCTCTGGCCAGACGGGGCCGGACCGATGCAGACCGCCTCTTCGGCCAGCTTCACATATTTGGCTTCACGGTCGGCCTCGGAATAGACCATCACGGCCTTGATACCCAGCTCACGGCAGGCGCGCTGGATCCGCAAGGCGATCTCACCTCGATTGGCGACCAGAATCTTTTTGAACATGAAGCCGCCTTATTCGATGATGAGCAGGGGCTGTCCGTACTCCACGGCCTGACCGTTCTCGCACAGGATCTGTGTGATGGTGCCGGCCTTGTCGGCCTCGATCTCGTTAAGGATCTTCATGGCTTCGATGATGCAGATCGTCTCCCCCTGCTTGACGGCCTGGCCCACTTCCACGAAAGGCTTCGCGCCGGGCGAGGCCGAACGGTAGAAAGTGCCGACCATGGGCGACTTGACGGCATGGCCGCTGGCGGCGGGCGCTGCAGGCGCGGCGGCCGGTGCCGGGGCAGCCGGTGCGGCAGCAGGAGCAGCCGCCGGAGCCGCCACCATCGGAGCCGCCATGGGCGCGGGCATGGCATAACCCTGCACGGCGCCCCCGCCCTTGACGATCCTCACCTTGCCTTCGGCTTCGGTGATTTCCAGTTCCGACACGTTCGAATCAGACACCAGATCGATGAGGGTCTTGAGTTTTCGCAAATCCATGGGATCTCCAACGTCGTTATTCCATGTGCATCCAATTTAGAACAATTGGTAGCAATTTCCAGCCATCTACAGCGAACTCGAGCCGCCGAGCTGCAGGCCGGGCGCCATCATAAGCGATCTCGCAGGCGGTTTATTTAAGCTCGCGCCAGAGCTGCAGGTCCTGTTCGGAGAGCTTGCCGATTTTACGATGCAGTATGGACCCATCCGCGCCCAAGAGCACCGAAAAAGGCAGACCGCCGGCCTGATTGCCCAGATTCTTGCTCAGATGGAGCCCCTCCATTCCTGCGAGCACCACCGGGAAAGCCAGCGGCTGGCGCTGCAGGAAGGCCTGGACCGGCGCGAGCTTGTCGACGGCGATGCCGACCACTTGCCAACCTTTGGATTCATTTTCGCGATAGAAGGCATCCAATAGGGGTAGCTCCTCGACACAAGGCGGACACCAGGTGGCCCAGAAATTGATCAGTAGCGGCCGCCCGCGCATGCTTTGCAGGGGCAGCCTGTTGCCCGCCGGCGTGTCGAATGCCAAGCCCCAGAGCTGCTGCGTCACGCCCTCGTCTACGGCCGATGGCGTGTAGCGCCACCAGGCCAAGCCGGCCCCCGCCAAGCCCGCAGCGGCGGCGGCCATCGCGTACAGGGCGCGCCGGCGGCGGGGCAGGGGAGTCGGTTCAGTGTCCACAAATCACCTCAAATTTCAGCTTCATCAAGCAAAAGTCGGCGAACCAACTCCAAATCCCCCCGGGGCCGACGCCCTTTGCTGTCAGGCAACAGGGCGCCGCGCAGATCGTCCAGGTCGTTGACCAGCAAATGTACCCCGATCGTTTCTCCCAGCTCCCGGCTGGGGGCATGGAAACTCAGGGCCTCGACCGGCCGCTGATGCAGGCCCGTCACCGTGCGCGGCTCATAGGCCACACCCAGATCGATCAGGGCGATCTCGGCCGATTTCTCGTCCTCGCAGAACAGCTGCAGATAGATGTCGGACAGCCGGGTGGCCGTCCCGTGCCAGACCGCGCCGCCGAGGTGCGGCCGGAAACGCTCCAGCCGCTCCATCCAGTACAGGGCCAGCCGGCGCAGGGCAAGCAGTTCGGTCGGTTGGGTATCGGCGCAGAACAGCGCGATGTGCTCACGCACCGCCTCTTCCACCGCGTCGTTGTCCGGCAAGGCCGTGCGCTGCGGCAGGCCCAGCTGCTTCACGGCACGGCGCTTGGCCGGCCCGTACTCCAGCCCCTCATCGACCACCAGGCGCGCCGCGACCGCGGCAATTTCGTCTTGAGCACTCACAGACGGATTGTGCTCCCCTGCCGAAGGCCCCACGCCTGCCCCCTAGAATCGCCCGATGCATATCCACATCCTCGGCATCTGCGGCACCTTCATGGGGGGATTGGCCGCCCTAGCCCGCGAAGCGGGCCACCAGGTCACCGGCTGTGACGCCGGCGTCTACCCGCCCATGAGCGATCAGCTGCGCGCCCTGGGGATCGAACTGATCGAAGGCTACGGTGCCGACCAGATGCGGCTCCGGCCCGACATGTACGTGGTCGGCAATGTGGTGAGCCGCGCGCGCGCCGCAGACGGCAGCCCGAAATTCCCGCTGATGGAAGCCATCCTTGAGGCCGGCGCCCCCTACACCAGCGGCCCGCAGTGGCTGGCCGAACACGTGCTGCAGGGCCGCCACGTGCTGGCCGTGGCGGGCACGCACGGCAAGACCACCACCACTTCCATGCTGGCCTGGATCCTGGAGGCCGCCGGCCGCCAGCCCGGTTTTCTGGTCGGCGGCGTGCCCCTGAACTTCGGCATCTCGGCCCGGCTCGGTGCCCCGGCGGAGGCGGGACAACGCCCGCTGTTCGTGATCGAGGCCGACGAGTACGACACGGCCTTCTTCGACAAGCGCAGCAAATTCGTGCACTACCGCCCGCGCACTGCCGTGCTCAACAACCTGGAGTTCGATCACGCCGACATCTTCGACGACCTGGCCGCCATAGAACGCCAGTTCCACCACCTGGTGCGGACCGTGCCGGGGACAGGCCGCGTCGTGGTCAATGGCCTGGAGGAAAGCCTGGCGCGCGTGCTGCACGCCGGCTGCTGGAGCGAAGTCCGCAGCTTCGGCGCTGCGGTCAGCGACTACAGCGCACGCGGTGAACCGCATGACTTTGAGGTGCTGCAGCAGGGTCGGATCGTGGCGCGCGTGCAATGGCGCTTGAGCGGCGTGCACAACCAGCTCAACGCGCTGGCGGCCATCGCCGCGGCGGAGCACGTGGGCGTGGTACCGGCCGATGCAGCGCGCGCCCTGGGCGAATTCCAGAACGTCAAGCGCCGCATGGAAGTGCGCGGAACCGCGGGCGGCATCACGGTCTACGACGACTTCGCCCACCACCCGACGGCCATCCGCACCACGGTGGACGGCCTGCGCCGCCAGGTGGGCAAGACCGCACGCATCCTCGCCGTCTTCGAACCGCGCAGTAACACCATGAAGCTCGGCACCATGAAAGCCCAGCTCCCCTGGAGCCTGGAAGACGCCGATCTGGCCTTCTGCCACAGCGGCAGCCTGGGCTGGGACGCGCGCGAAGCCCTGGCCCCCATGGGCGCCCGCGCTCAGGTGGCCGACAGCATCGACGAACTGGTGCGCCAGGTGGTCGCCGCGGCGCGGCCGGGCGACCAGCTGCTGTGCATGAGCAACGGCGGCTTCGGCGGCGTGCACCAGAAGCTGCTTGAAGCGCTACAAAGAACGTAGCGCGTCGAGCCTTCGCCGTGCTCAGCGCGCGCGGCGGGCCTTCACCGAATCAGACAGCACCTGCAGGGCCTGGAGCGAATCGTCCCAGCCCAGGCAGGCGTCGGTGATGCTCTTGCCGTACTCGAGCTTGCCCGCATCGTCCTTGCCCGGCGTGAACTTCTGGGCGCCGGCGTTGAGATGGCTCTCGATCATCACGCCGAAGATGGAGCGCGAACCACCCGCGATCTGGCCGCCGATGTCGCGCGCGACGTCGAGCTGCTTCTCGTGCTGCTTGCTGCTGTTGGCGTGGCTGCAGTCCACCATCAGCGTGGCCGGCAACTTGGACGCCTCGAGCTCCTTGCAGGCCGCGGCGACATTGGCCGCATCGTAATTCGGCGTCTTGCCGCCGCGCAGGATGACGTGACAATCCTTGTTGCCATTGGTCTGAACGATGGCCACCTTGCCGTTCTTGTGCACCGAGAGGAAGTGGTGGCCACGCGCGGCGGCCTGGATGGCGTCGGTCGCGATCTTGATGTTGCCGTCGGTGCCGTTCTTGA
>JAIERT010000012.1 GCA_019746735.1 Burkholderiaceae bacterium
GGCCGGCTGGCCAACAGCACCATCGGCCTGCTCACGCTGTGCGCCTTCATGATCGGCCTGACCATCGTGATCCTCTTCCTCGGCGAGACCACGGCCCTGCGTGTGGACCGCTACGCGATCTATGCCTTTCTGGCCGGCGTGAGCTGCTTCATGGCGGCGCTGTGCTGCTTCTTCGCCGAGACCCTGATGGCCACGCGTGTGCTCAAGTTCGGCGAGGCCGAAGACTGAGCCCGCCCGGCAGATGAGGCCAAGGCTCTGGCGCCTCAGCGCTTGAGCAGGTTCTTGAGCTTGTCGCCCGCCTTGTCCTTGAGCTGCTCCTTGGCGGCGTCCTTTTTCGCGTCGAGCTTCTGCTGAGTGTCCTGCTTGAGCTGGCTGGCACGCTGTCCGCCCATCGCCCCGAAGTCGATCTTCCAAGTCATGTTGCTGTAAGGACCACTCAGGCGCACGGGGATGGTCAGGCCGCGCAGCTGGTCGAGCTCGGGCCCGCCCTGACCCTGCAGGGTGGAGACGACCGTGGCCTTGACGGTGTAGTCCAGCCGGTCTTCGGGGATGAAGATGGTGCCGGCGCCGCCCAGGCGCAGCAGCGGGGTCTTGGCCGAGAGGTCGTCGTTGCGGGCCACGCCGTCGGTGATCTTGAGGCTGGCACTGAACTCCGTGAAGTCGGTCTTCTGCTGGCCCGAGGCCTGGCCTTCCTGGCTGCCGCCACCGAGCTTGGCCTTGGCGCTGCGCAGCGCACCCGCGATGTCGATGCCGTTGAGGGCGCCGTCGGTGAGTTGCAGGCCCACCGTGCCGTTGAGCTTGCGCTTGAACTGGGTGACGGTGTTGCCGCTCGTGCTGACGTCGACGGCCACGTTGCCGCGTCCTTCGAGCGGCTGCTGGTCCAGCGCGTCCTTCATCAGCGGGCCGATCTGGATGCCGCGCAGATCGAGCTTGGCCGCCAGGCGCTGGGCCCCTGCGGCATCGGCCGAGAGGTTGCCGTTGACACCACCGCCATAGAGCGAGGCCGTGACGGGGTTGAGCTCGGCGCGGCCGTTGCGGGCCTTGAGCTGCACGCGCAGGCCCGTGGTCTGGAGGTTCATGATCTTGAGCGTGGCGACCTTGAGCGCGCCGTTGAGGTCCAGACCCTTGAGCGCGGAAAGATCGATCTGCGGCTCCGGGCCGGCCGGGGCCGCGGCGCTGGCTGCGGGTGCCGCGGCCGGCTGGCTCTTGGGCAGGTAGCGGTCGGCGTCGAGATCGCCCAGGGCCAGATCGAAACGGATGGCCGGCTGGGCGAACTTCTGCACGCCGGCCTTGAGCGCCAGCGTGGTGCTGTCGAGCGTGCCGTCCAGGGCCAGCTGTACGGTCTCGCGCGCCAGGTCCACGCTGGCCTGGCCCTGGGCCTTGAGGCTCAGGCTGCCGCCCGCGGGATTGGGGGCGCTGAGCTCCAGCGTCAGGCCCTGGGCATCGACCTTGCTGGCCGAGGCCTCGGCCTGGGCCAGGCCCAGCTTGAGCTGCAGGTCCTGGAGCCCGGCAGCCGCACCGTTGAGCGTGAACTCGGCCGTGTCGAGCTTGATCTGCTGCTGGGCCAGCGCGGGCGTGTAGGCCGTGCGCAGGCCGAGCTTGAGCGCCAGCGCGGGCTGCTGGCCGCTGACCGTGGCGTCGAGCGCGAGCTGCGCCCGCTGGCCGTCGCGGATGGGGCCGGTGTTGAATTCGAGCGGGGCGATCTGCAGCTGCTGGCCGCTGGCGGCGTCGCGGTAGTCGAGGCGCGCACGGCTCAGCGTGATGCCGTCGATGTCGAGGCGGGGCAGGGCGGTGGTACCGGCCTCTGCAGGCTTGTCGGCGGGAGTGGTCCCGGGCGCGCTCTGGAGCAAGTCGTCGAAATTGAAGCGCCCGCGGGCGTCCCGCGCGAGCTTCACATCCAGGCCGTCGATGAGCACGCGGTCCACGCGCACCTCTTTCTTCAGCAGGGGCAGCAGGGCGACCGAGACGCGCAGCTGCTGTGCGGCGGCAAAGACCTGGCTGCTGCGCGGCTCGGACAGGGAGATCTGGCCGAGCTCGGCGCCGATGCGCGGGAAGAAGGTCAGGCGGATCTCGCCAGGGATGGCCAGGGTGCGGCCGGTCTTGTCCTGCACGAGCTGGATCAGCTGGGGCTTGTGGTCGTTGGGGTTGAAGGTGGCGGCAACATAGGCCACGACCGCGATCACCAGGGCGAGGAAGACGCCCAGGGCAATGAGCAGGTACTTGAGGACTTTTTTCATGGCGGACCCGGGAGGAAAACGTCGTTGAGGATAACGCAGCACCCGGTACACCGAGGTGACAAAAGGTCACTGCGGACAGGGGCAGGCCCCGTGTCTTCAGAGCTGTCTGTCGCGTGCCAGGCGGGCCGCCATGGCGCTGAGCGCGGCATAGGCGGCGCCCGCGTCCGCATCGAACGCCTGGACCGCCTGGCCCTGGCGTTCGACCAGGGCGGTGTCTCCCCGCGCGGCCGGGCCGGTGAGCGCGCCGGCCGGGCCCAGGGCCAGCAGGTTGTCTACGGCGTGGTGCAGGAGCCGCTCGCGCAGACCGGGCAGCAGTTCGGCTGGCAGGCCGCTGTGCCGCCACAGGGCCTCGGCCTGGGCCTGGAGCACGGGCAGGAAGTTGGTGGCCCAGACGGCGGCGGCGTGGTAGATCAGCTTGTGTTCGGTGGCCAGTGCAAAGCATTGCGCGCCGAGGGCGGTCAGGAGCGGCTCGAGCCGCTGCGCGGCCGCCGCGTCGCCCTCCAGCGCGCAGACGGTGCCGCGGAACTGCTGCTGGGCAGTGGCCGGATCGGCGAAGCTGAGGATGCAATGCGCGCTCGCGCAGGACCAGCCCTGGGCCCGCAGCGGCGCGAGTTCGGTCGCGGCCAGCGCACCGCTGGCATGGAAGGCCAGGGCCGGTGGCAGGCCGAGGGTGGCCAGGGTCTGTGCGCTGGCGGCGATCTGCCGATCGGGCACGGCGAGCAGCCAGAGACTGGCCGGGCGCATCTGCGCTGGCGACGCAATGGCATGGCCGGCACCGATGAAGTCCACCGCCGCCTGCGCGCTGGCCGCACTGGTGGTCAGCACGTCCTGGATCTGCAGCACCCCGGCCTGCTGCCAGAGCCGCCCCAGCGTCTTGCCGACCCGGCCGGCACCGACGAGGTTGAGGGTGGGCAGCAGCGCGGACATGGTCTGGTCGCTGCTCAGACGAGGCCGAACCAGCCCAGCACCGCACCGGCGCCGAGCAGCCAGAGCAGGTGCAGGCGGGTGCGCCAGACGACCCCGGCCGTGACCACGGTCAGCAGCCACAGCGGCCAGTTCTGCGCAAAGTCGCCCTGACCGCTGGCCAGGATCCAGCCGGTGGCGATGAGCAGGGCGATCACGACCGGGGCCATGCCCTGCTTGAAGGCGCGCACGCTGCGCAGGTTGCGGTTCTCATGGCCCCAGCGCGCTGCGAAATAGGCCAGCGTGGAGCTGGGCAGCATCACGCCCAGCATGGAGACGACCACGCCCAGCAGGGCCAGGCCCAGACCGCCGGCGTTGAGGCCCACGTTCCAGCCCATGAGGGCCACGAAGAGGATGTTGGGTCCTGGCGCGGCCTGGGCGATGGCGATGGAGGCGTTGAACTGCGGATCGCTGAGCCAGGCCTGCCGGTCGACCAGGTAGCGGTGCATGTCGGGCGCCGTGGTGATGGCGCCGCCCACGGCCAGCAGCGAGAGCGAGGCGAAGTGCGTGAAGAGCTGCAGCCACTGGGCCCAGCCGAGATCGAGGACGGGGTTCATGGCTGGAGCTTGCGGTAGGCGACGAGACAGGCCAGAGAGCCCAGGCCCAGCAGCACATAGGCCAGGGGCCAGCGCAGCAGGGCGATGGCCACGAAGCACAGCAGGCCGAAGACCATGCAGGTGCCCAGGCCCAGGGCGTTGTTCCTGAGTGCCGGGAAGAGCTTGAGGCCGACGGCGATGATGAGCCCGGCGGCCACGGCCCCCATGCCACGCAGGGCACCGGCCACGCCCGCGTGCTCGGCAAAGCGCGCATAGAGCAGCGCGATCAGCAAAACGACCAGCATGGGTGCGGTGAGCATGCCCAGCACCGCGGCCACGGCGCCGCGCAGGCCGAAGTAACGGCTGCCGATCATGATGGAGAGGTTGATGATGTTGGGGCCCGGCATGATCTGGGCCACCGACCATTCCTCGACGAATTCCTCGTTGCTCATCCAGCGCTTGCGCTCGACCAGTTCACGCTGGGCCACGGCCAGCACGCCACCGAAACCCTGCAGGGCCAGGACGGTGAAGGAGAGGAAGAGGTCGCCCGGAGACTTGGGCTGGACGCGCGGCGCCAGTGCGGGATCGGATTGCATGGCTGGCGATTATCGCGCCGGCCGCCTCAGTTGCGGGCGTAGTTGAGCTGGTAGCTGGTCACGCCCTCGAAGCGGCCGATCTGCTGCGAGAGCTCGGAGATCGGCACCATCTTCTGCCGGTTGCGCGCGACGGCCACGAAGGACCATTGCTCGGCGCCTTCCTTGCAGTCGATGGCGATGGCGCCCGAGGCGATGTCGTAGCCACGGTTGGCGGCCATCTGGCGCATGGCCTGCTCGCTGGGCACGAAACCCGGCTTGAAGCACAGGCGCACGGCCACGGCCTGGCGTGAGGGCAGCCAGGCCTCAAGCCGCGAGATCCACATCATGGACAGGGCCGAGAGACCGGCCAAGGCGATGGCTGCGGCATAGAAGCCGACGCCGACCAGGATGCCGATGACCGAGGCAGCCCAGAGCGAGGCGGCCGTGGTCAGGCCGCTGATGTTGAAGCCCTCGCGCATGATCACGCCGGCACAGAGGAAGCCGATGCCGGTGACGATGCCCTGGATCACGCGGCTGGTGTCGGTGGCCGTGCCGAGCAGGAAGTTGCCGCCGAACCAGGCCGAGGAGTAGCCGCCGATGACGGTGAGCGCGGCCGAGGCCATGCAGACCAGGCCGTAGGTGCGCATGCCGGCCGCGCGGCCGTGGTAGGCGCGCTCATAGCCGACCAGCAACCCCAGCAGCAGGGCCCCGAGCAGGTTGAAGAAGACCAGCATGTTGGTCTTGAGCATCGGGGCGGTCCAGAAGGCGGCGAGGGTGTCGTAGGTGGGCATGGTGGCGGTGTGCGGCGTGTCTCTTGGGCGTTGATGTGGGGTACGACCCGGTTCGTATTGTGCGACCGGACTCGAGGATTGCCAAGGCTCATTCAGTGTCGGTGCCATACCTGTGGGCGCCCGCAGCGCCATCCCCGCGCAGGCGCAGCTGGCCGACGCGGCGGCGGAGCAAACCGCTGGGAACTGTGGGACACTGAAAGGGTTCGCGTGTTCCGTCAAACGGTTTTGGGAGTACCCATATGTTGGACGTCATGAAGCGGAGAAGGGTTCTTGCGGGCCTGGGCCTGCTGGGGCTGAGTAGCTGGTCTCTTTCGGGGCGGGCGTCACTGCCTGCTGTGGGGCGTCCCCTGCGCCTGGGTGTGCTGCCCATCACCAGCACACGCATACTGCTGGGCAACTACGCGCCGGTTCGAGCCTATCTGCAGAACGCGCTGGGTCAGCCGCTGGAGTTGTTCGCGGCCGCCGACTTCCGAACCTTCGTCCTCAACACCGAGCGAGGCGAGTACGACCTGATCGTGACCGCCGTGCACTTTGCGCGCCTCGCCCAACTGGAGTCCGGGTGGTTGCCGCTGGTCCGCTACACCGCGCTGCACCAGACCCTGCTGGTCACCCTGCGCGATCGGCCCTTGGCCCGGCTCGAGGAACTGCGCGGGCGGGTGGTCGCCGGTCCCGATCCGCTCACCCTGGTCAGCATGGAAGGCCGCGACTGGCTGCAGGCCAGGGGATTGCGTGAGGACGCGGACTACACCTATCTCGCGACACCCACCACACCCAGTGCGGCCCACGCGCTCATCAATGGCCAGAGCCCGCTGTTTCTGGGAACGCCCCAGGGCCTCCTGAACACTCCCCGCGACGTCAGGGATCAGCTGGCGGTCTTTACGGCGCTGCCCGAGCGGGCCAACCTGACCTGGTTGGCGCATCCCCGCCTGGCCGCGCAACAAGCCCAGCTCAAGGCAGCGCTGCTCGGGATGAACGGCGCCTCGGCCGAGCTGGGTTCCTTTTTCGAGGCCACCGGCTATCAGGGCGTGCGCGAGGTACAAGGCGCCGAACTGACCGGTGCGGACAAGTACCTGCCGCGCTTGCGCGCTGCCCTCAGGGCGACGCGATGACGTGGCTACGCGGGCTAAAGCTACGTACCAAGCTGTTCCTGGCCAGCCTGCTGGTGCAGGTCGTCATCCTGGGCGTGCTCATGGTCAACAGCGTGCGGGTGTCCAGCGAGGCCCTGCGGGAGCGACTCGAGCTCTACAACACCGAGCTCAGCACGCTGTTCAATGCGGCGCTGGCGGCTCCGCTGGCCGAGCGTGACTACCTCACACTCAACGAGATCCTGGCCGAGGTGCAGCAGAGCGGCGGGGGCGTGAGCTATCTGGTGCTGCGCGACCGCGGCGCCCAGGAGGTGGCAGCGGCCGGATGGTCCCGGGAGCAGCCCCTGCCGCCGGCCCAGACGGGGATCGATTTCGCGCGCGCGCGCGGCGACGTGCTGGACCTGACGCTGGAGATCCGTCTCAGCGGGCAGCCTTATGGCACGCTGGCCTACGGTCTGTCCATCGAGCACCTCACCCGGACACGGTCCCATCTGCTGCAGCAGAGCATGCTGATCAGCGGGGGAGGCCTGGCGCTGTCGATGCTGCTCTTGTCGGCACTGGCCTTCTTCCTCACCCGCCATCTGGATCGCCTGAGCCAGGCGAGCCGGCGTGTCATGCAGGGCGATTTCAGCGTCCGCCTGCCGGTGGAGGCCGGTGACGAGATCGGCCAGCTCACCCAGGCCTTCAACCGCATGTCCGAGGCCGTCGAGGAGCGCATTGGGTCCCTGCGTACCAGCGAGGCGCGGTTCCATGCCATCGCCGACTACACCTACGCCTGGGAAAGCTGGTTCGACGAGTCGGGCCGCCTGCTCTGGGTGAATCCATCGGTGATCAACGTCACCGGCTACACCCCGGCCGAATGCATGGTGATGGCGGATTTTCCGGTCTGTCTGGCGGAGCCGGGGGACCGTCTGACGCTGAGCCACGCCTTGCAAGACGCCCTGCAGGGGCGCGGCGAGCGCTTCGAGTTTTGCGTGCGTCACCGTAACGGCCTGCAGGTCTGGGTGGCGATGTTCTCCCAGATCATCCTTGGGCCGCAGCAGGAAAAGCTCGGCGTACGCACCAGCATGCTGGACATCACGCAGCGCCGAGCTGCCGAGCAGGCGCTGCAGGTCGCGCTGGTCGACCTGAAAGTGGCCGATGAGTCCCGGCGCCACCACCTGGCGAGCCTGGAGGAGGAGCGGGCGCGCCTGGTGGCACTGCTGGGGGCCATGAACCTGGGGATCCTCTTTGTCAACTCGGACAACGAGGTCAAGTACTTCAACCCGACTTTCCTTCGGATCTGGATGATCTCCGACGAGATCGAGCTGGTCGGCAAGTCGGCCAACGAGGTGCTGGCGTATTCCAGCAACCAGCTGTCGCGGCCCGATCATTTCTCACGCCACTTGCTCGAGGTGCTGGAAACGCACGAGATGTCCAGCAGCTTCGAGATCGCGCTGAGCGACGGGCGGGTCGTGACCCAGCTGTCCTACCCGGTGCGCGATGCCGACGCACGCTTCATCGGCCGCCTGTGGATCTACGAGGACGTGACCCGCGAGCGCCAGACAGCCGAGCAGCTGATCTATCTGGCCGAACGAGACGCCTTGACCGGCCTGTTCAACCGGCGCCGCTTCGAAGACGAGCTGGCGCGTTTCCTCAAGGAGTCGGACCGGCATCGCCGCCAGGGTGCGCTGCTGTTCTTTGACCTCGATGAATTCAAGTACATCAACGACACCTTCGGGCACCGCGCCGGTGACTCGGTGCTGATCCGCGTGGCGGGCGAGGTGGGGGCGCTGACGCGCAAGAACGAAGTGTTCAGCCGGCTCGGGGGCGACGAGTTCGGCGTGCTCATGCCCGACGCCTCGGAGGAGGATGCCATCCACCTGGCCGAGCGCATCGTGCGCGCGGTGTCCCAGATCCCCCTGCGTCTGGAGGGGCAGAATCTGCGCCTGACAACCAGCCTGGGCATCGCCCATCACCCCAAGAACGCCACCACCGCCGAGGAGCTGGTG
Source organism: Burkholderiaceae bacterium (assembly GCA_019746735.1). Classification (GTDB taxonomy): domain Bacteria; phylum Pseudomonadota; class Gammaproteobacteria; order Burkholderiales; family Burkholderiaceae_C; genus Hylemonella. Next base: position 8,179 of record JAIERT010000012.1, read on the forward strand.
GCCCACGCCGATGCCGCCATGTACCAGGCCAAGGAGGCCGGTAAGAACGCGTGGAGCGTGTACCGCCCCGAGCGGGATGCCTCGCGCGAGATGATCGCGCGCCTGAGCTGGAACGACCGGATCGCGCGGGCCTTCGAAAAGGATCTCTGGCGGCTGCATTTCCAGGGGGTTTACCACGCGAGCAGCGGCGAGCTCTCGCACCTGGAGGTGCTGATCCGCCTGGTGGACGAGACCGATACCAGCCGGATCATCATGCCCGGCCATTTCATCCCCTACGCGGAGAAGAACGGCAAGATCCTGGACATCGACCGCTGGGTGCTGCGCGAGAGCATCGCCCTGCTGGCCCGGCGCCCATACATGCCGCCCCTGGCCGTCAACATCTCTGGCCGTTCCTTCGACCAGCCGACCCTTCCGCATTTCATCGGAGAAGAGCTGCAGCGGCAGGGCGTTGCCCCGGCACGCCTGCTGGTGGAATTGACCGAGACCTCGGCGGTGTCCGACTTGCAGGACGCGGAACGCTTCATCGAGGCCCTGCGTCGAACGGGCTGCGGCACCTGCCTGGACGACTTCGGTACCGGTTTCGCCTCTTTCGCCTACCTCAAGCACCTCAAGGTCGATCTGCTCAAGATCGACGGCCTGTTCATCCGTGACCTGCCCAACGACCGGGACAACCAGGTCTTCGTCAAGTCCATTGTGGACGTGGCCCGCGGCTTGGGCAAACGTACCGTGGCGGAGTTCGTCGAGAACGGGGAATCGTTGGCGATGCTGCGGCAATTCGGCGTCGACATGGTCCAAGGCTATCACCTGGACAAACCCCAGGAGCATCACCCGGCGGCTGGCGGGCCCCTGCCATAGGCCTGCGCGGCGTAAGCGCAATACCCGTTGTCGCTCACGCGCCGGGGCGAAAACGTACACTATCGGGTTAGCCCTAGGGTCCCCATGAACGCCCCCGTCGACGTCTCCTTCTTTCCGCGCGCCGCCAAGCCGCTGACCAGCTACCGCAAGTACTGGGCGGCCCGCTTCGGCACGGCCCCCTTCCTGCCCATGAGCCGCGCGGAGATGGAGCGGCTGGGCTGGGACAGCTGCGACATCATCCTGGTCACGGGCGACGCCTATGTGGACCACCCGAGCTTCGGCATGGCGGTGATCGGCCGGGTGCTGGAGGCGCAAGGCTTCCGCGTGGGCATCATCGCCCAGCCCGACTGGCAGAGCGCCGAGCCCTTCAAGGCCCTGGGCAAGCCCAACCTGTTCTGGGGCGTGACGGCCGGGAACATGGATTCCATGATCAACCGCTACACGGCGGACCGCAAGATCCGCAGCGACGACGCCTACACCCCGGGCGATG
>JAIERT010000035.1 GCA_019746735.1 Burkholderiaceae bacterium
GCTGGCGCCAGGTCTGGAGCGACCACCGCCTCAAGGCGCGGGACCCGCGCGAGGTCATGGCCCTGGCCCATGGCCGCGACGAGGAACGCGAGCCGCTCGCCGCCTGAGTGCCCGAGGGCCGCTCAGCGGCCCGGTTTCTGGTACAGCGCCTCGATGCTCTGTCCAAAGTGCGCCATGAGGTTGTTGCGCTTGAGCTTGAGCGTGGGCGTCATGAAGCCGTTCTCGATGGTCCAGGGCGTCAGCGTCAGGCACAGGGCGCGCGGCACCGCATAGCGCGCAAAGCTGGCCGTGGCCTGCTCGATGCGCGCCAGCGCCGCCTTGAGCACGCGCGCATCACCCAGGCTGGTCTCGCTCTGCGCATCCACACCGAGCTCGGCCGCCAGGCGCTGCCACTCCTCGCGCTGCAGCACGGCCACGCAGGCGATGAAGGGGCGCTGCTCGCCGACGACGAAGGCCTGCTCGAACAGCGGGTCGGCCGTGATGGCCAGCTCCAGGTCGCCCGGGGGCACTTTCTCGCCGGTGGAGGTGACGATGATTTCCTTGATGCGGCCCAGGATGCGGATGCGGCCGTCGACGATCTCGGCCTGGTCGCCCGTGGCCAGCCAGCCCTGGGCGTCGAGGATGCGGGCGGTGTCTTCCTCGCGCTTCCAGTAGCCCTTCATCACCGAGGGCGCACGTACCTGCAGCTCGCGGTTCTCTCCGATGCGGGCCTCCACGCCGGGCAGGGCGCGGCCCACGGTGGCCGGGTCGTTGTCCTCGAGCAGGTTGACGGCCAGCACGGGCGAGGTTTCGGTCATGCCATAGCCCTGCAGCAGGGGCAGGCCCAGGCCCAGGAAGCAGCGCGCGATGGCCGGGGACAGCGGTGCGCCACCGCTGACGGCCACCCGCACGCGGCCGCCAAAGCGCGCCAGCAGGGGGCGGGCCACCAGCGCGCGCAGCAGAGGCCAGGGCAGGAGGCCCCAGAAGCCCGCGCTGCCTTCGTCTGCCGCCGGGGCGCTCAGGCCATGGGCGGCACGGAAACGGCGCCAGCCCGTGGCCTGCGCCGCTTCGAGCAGCTTGAGTTTCCAGGGCGTGGCCGAGAGGGTCTCCAGCAATCTGGCGTGCACACGTTCGTAGATGCGCGGCACGGAGATCAGCACCGTGGGGCGCACGGTCTGCAGGTCTTCACCCAGCTGGGCCACCGAGCGGGCATAGGCCACGCAGCTGCCGGCCGCAATCGGCAGGTAGTAGCCGGCGGTGCGCTCGAAGGTGTGTGAGAGCGGCAGGAAGGAGAGGAAGACGTCGCTCTCCAGCGGCTGGATGCGCGCCAGCACGGCCTTGACGTTGGACACCACATTGCGGTGCGTCAGCATCACGCCCTTGGGTTTGCCCGTGGTGCCGCTGGTGTAGACGATGGCGGCCAGGTCTTCGGGGCCGGGGGGAGTGGCCAGGGCCACGTCCGCGCGCGCCGCGCCCAGCCAGTCCGACAGACCGATCAGGCGCACGCCCTCTGCATCGGGCCCACCCGGCAGTTCGCCCCGTGCGGCACCGGCCACCACCACGGTGCGCAGGGCGGGCAGGGGCGTGCCGACCGCGCGGATCTTCTCCCACTGCTCGGCCTGGCTCACGAGCAGCAGGCTGGCTTCGCAGTCGGACAGGATGTAGGCGATGCTGCCCGGGTTGTCGATGGCGTGCAGGGGCACGGGGACGGCACCCTGGGCCAGGGTGGCCTGGTCGATGCTCATGGCCTGCAGGCCGTTGGGCAGCAGGATGGCCACGCGTGCACCCGCGTTCAGGTCGCTGCTGGCCAGGGCACGCTGCCACTGGCCCACCTGGGCCTGCACATCACCCCAGCGCAGGCTGCGCCACTGGCCGCTGCCGGCTTCGTACGCTCGATAGGCCTCGCCTTGCGGGCTTCGGGCGGCACGCCAGGCCAGAAGTTCGGGGAGCGTCTGGACGCTGTCGAAATCGGTCATCTTTAAGTCATCCGGAGGTGGGCGGGCCTGAGGGTCGGCCGTTGGGCAGGGGCGGGCGCTGCAGCCAAGGGCTTGCGGGACGCAAGCCTAGGGAAAACCCTGAATCATACCGGCCTCGACAGCGAGGCCGCGCTGTTGCGGGTTTCAGGCCCGTGTCACGGCCTGCTGCGCCAGATAGAGCTCAGCCGCTGCGGCCGGCATGGGGCGCGCATAGTGGTAGCCCTGGGCTTCGTCACAGCCGAAGCCGCGCAGCTGCTGCAGCAGTTCGGCAGTCTCCACGCCTTCGGCAATGGCTCGCAGCCCCAGGCTGTGGGCCATCTGGATGATGGCGCGCACGATGGCCGCGTCGTCCGGGTCGCTGGCCAGGTCGCGGATGAAGCTCTGGTCGATCTTGAGCTTGTCGATGTCGAAGCGCTTCAGATAGGACAGGCTGGAGTAGCCGGTGCCGAAGTCGTCGATGGCCAGCTGCACGCCCAGCTGCTTGAGGCGCTGCACCGTGGCCAGCACCTGCTCCACGTCCTGCAGCAGGATGGACTCGGTCAGCTCCAGCTCCAGCAGGGCCGGTACCAGGCCGCTGCGCTGCAGGGCCTGGGCGACCGTGTCCTCGATGCCGCTGCGGCGGAACTGCGCGGCCGAGAGGTTGACGGCCATGACCAGGTCCGGCAGGCCGGCCTGCCGCCAGACCATGGCCTGGCGGCAGGCTTCCTCGATGACCCAGGCGCCGATGGGCACGATCAGGCCGCTCTCTTCGGCCACGGGGATGAAGCGACCGGGCGGCACCAGGCCGAACTCCGGGTGTTCCCAGCGCAAGAGGGCTTCGACACCGACCACGCGGCCGCTGGCGATGTCGATCTGCGGCTGGTAGTGCAGCACGAATTCGCCGCGCTCGATGGCGCGGCGCAGGCCGCTGCGCATCAGCAGGTGCTCCACGGCCTCCTCGTCCATGGCCTCGTCGAAGAAACGGTAGATGTTGCGGCCGGCTTCCTTGGCCCGGTACATGGCCATGTCGGCCTTCTTGCGCAGGATGTCGAAGCTGTTTCCGTCCTGCGGGTAGAGCGCCACGCCCATGGAGGCCGAAGTGGACAGCTCGTTGCCTTCGCAGACAAAGGGTTCCTGCAGGGTCTCCATGATCTTGGTCAGCACGGGCAGGCTGCCTTCGGCACCGTGCAGGCCGCCGAGCACGAGCACGAACTCGTCACCGCCCTGGCGGCTGACGGTGTCGGTGTCGCGCACGCAGCGCTTGAGGCGCGCTGCCACTTCCTTGAGCAGGGCGTCGCCGGCCGCATGGCCCAGCGAGTCGTTGATCTTCTTGAAGTTGTCCAGGTCCATGAAGACCAGGGCCAGGCCATGGTGGCTGCGCTCGGCCTGGGCGATGGCCTGCTCCAGCCGGTCCTCGAGCAGCACGCGGTTGGGCAGGCCGGTGAGCGGATCGTGGTAGGCCAGGAACTCGATGCGCTGCTCGGTGAGCTTGCGTTCGGTGATGTCCGAGCCGGTCCCACGGTAGCCCGTGAAGACACCGTCCTCGTACACCGGCTTGCCGCTGACCGAGCACCAGCGCAGCTCGCCGCTGCGGGAGCGGAGCTGGTAGGTGAAATCCCAGAACGGCTGCCGTGCCTCGAGCTGGCGCCGGTGCTCGGCCCATTGCTCGGACGTGACGCCCGTGACGGGCAGCTCCCAGCGGCACTTGCCCAGCGGGCTGTCCGGATGGCCCGCGGGGGTGGGCAGCATCAGGCCGCCGCCCGAGACTTCGGTGAAGCGCATCTCGGTGTCGGTTTCCCAGAACCAGTCCGAGGTCATCTCCGTCAGGTCGCGAAAGCGCGCCTCGCTGGCGCGCAGGTGCTGTTCGGCCGAGCGGCGTTCGGCCACCTCGTGCTCCAGCTGGCGGTTGATGTGGGCCAGCTCCTCGGTGCGCTCGTTGACGCGGCGTTCCAGCTCGTGATGGGCCTGGGCCAGCGCCTCCTGGGCGTCCTTCTGGGCGCTGATGTCCTCGCTGATCCAGATCGCGCCCTGGCTGCCGTCCGAGTTGGGCAGGGCCTTGGCCAGATGCCGGCTCCAGATCCGAACACCGTCGCGGTGTCGCCGGTGCTGCCACTCGATGTCCACCAGCTCGCCGCGGGCCAGGATGGGGCCGACCGCGGCGCCGAACGCGCGGTAGTCCGCGTCACTGTCGAAGAAGATGCGTGCGGACTGGCCGATCAGGCTGCCCGGCGCCCAGCCATAGATCACCTCCATGCGCGGGTTGCAGTGCACGATGCGACCTTCGCGCGTGAAGAGGATGCCGACCGAGGCGTTCTCCAGGATGGCCTGCTGGCGCTGCAGCAGCTCCGCCAGCCGCGCCTGTTCTGCGCGCTGGCCCGTCACGTCCTCGATGATCCAGATCGTGCCGGCATGGGTATCCGTGGGGTCGATGGCCTTGGCGCGCACGCGGCAGAGCACGGTGCTGCCGTCCTTGCGGCGCATGGGCGTCTCGGTGTCCAGCAACTGGCCGGCGGCGAGCAGGGGCGCTGCCCGCCGGCCCATGGCCTCGTAATCTTCCGTGCTGAGGTAGAAGATGGCGCCGGGCTGGCCCGCGAGTTCGGCGGCGCTGCAGCCGTAGATCTCGCTGAAGCGCGGGTTGCAGTGCACGACATGGCGGTCGCGCGTGAACAGGATGCCGACCGAGGCGTTCTCGAAGATGGCCTGGTACTCCAGCAGGGTCTGCTGGAGCGCGCCATCCTTGTTGTTGCTTGCCGCCTTGGCCATGGCTCTGAGGATAGAGGAATTCGGAAAGCCCGGCCAGAGCCCCGGTCAGCACACAGCCCTAGATCGCGGCTTCGAGCCCGTTGTGGAAGTGCGCCAGCATGGCGCGGGTGGCGGCCGTGGCGTCGCGTGCCTGCAGCGCGGCCATGATGGCGCGGTGTTCGGCCAGCGATTCGGCGATGCGTCCGGACTTGAACAGCGAGTGATGGCGGTTGAGCTTCATGACCTTGCGCAGGTCGGCCACCATCTGCTTGCGCCAGCGGTTGTCGGCGACCTCCAGCAGGCGCATGTGGAAACGTTCGTTGACCTCGAAGAAGCGTTCGCGCTGGGCCGTGGCCCCTTCGAGCTCGTCGTGGATGGCCTGCAGCTCGCGCAGCTGCTCGGCGGTGGCGCGCGCCGCCACCACGCCGGCCGCATCGCTCTCGAGCACGCCCAGCAGGTGGTAGATGTCGCTCATGTCCTTTTCGTCGACCTCGGTCACATAGGCACCGCGGCGCACCTTCATCGTGACCAGGCCCTCGGCCGCCAGGACCTTGAGCGCCTCACGCAGCGGGGTGCGGCTGATGCCGTAGTCCTCGGCGATCTTGAGTTCGTCGATCCAGCTGCCGGGCTCGAGCTCGCGCCGGAAGATGCGCTGGCGCAGCAGTTCGGCCACCTCTTCATAGAGGGCGCGCGGGGACAGGGAGACGGCGGACATGGGTGCGATTGTAGGGGGGAAGAAATTTTGCATCAATAATTATGAATGATGTAAACTCCGCGCCACATTCAATCCAGCCGGCGCCGAGGTGCTGGCCGCCGCTTTGCCATGAGCCAAAAACAACCCGAATTCCAGCCCGCCAGCCTTGAGGCCTGGCACAAGGCCGCCGCCAAATCCGCCCCCGGCGGTCAGGTCGATGCCCTGAACTGGCTCACGCCCGACGGCATCACCGTCAAGCCGCTCTACACCGCGGCCGATCTGCAGGGCTTGCCGCACACCGACACGCTGCCGGGCTTCGAGCCCTATCTGCGCGGCCCGCAGGCCACCATGTATGCCGTGCGGCCCTGGACCATCCGCCAGTACGCGGGCTTCTCCACGGCCGAGGAGTCGAACGCCTTCTACAGAAAGGCACTCGCCGCCGGCGGGCAGGGCGTGTCGGTCGCCTTCGACCTGGCCACGCACCGCGGCTACGACAGCGACCACCCGCGCGTGACGGGTGACGTGGGCAAGGCCGGTGTGGCCATCGACTCGGTGGAGGACATGAAGATCCTCTTCAACGAGATCCCGCTGGACAAGGTCAGCGTCTCCATGACCATGAACGGCGCCGTGCTACCGGTGCTGGCGGGCTATGTGGTGGCGGCGGAAGAGCAGGGCGTCAGCCAGGACAAATTGAGCGGAACCATCCAGAACGACATCCTCAAGGAGTTCATGGTCCGCAACACCTACATCTACCCGCCCGAGCCGTCGATGAAGATCATCGGCGACATCATCGAGTACACGGCCAAGCACATGCCCAGGTTCAACTCGATCTCGATCTCGGGTTACCACATGCAGGAGGCGGGCGCCAACCAGGCGCTGGAACTGGCCTTCACCCTGGCCGACGGCAAGGAGTACGTGAAGACGGCCATCGCCAAGGGCATGGACGTGGACGACTTCGCGGGGCGGCTGTCCTTCTTCTGGGCGGTCGGCATGAACTTCTACCTGGAGATCGCCAAGATGCGCGCCGCGCGCCTGCTCTGGTGCCGCATCATGAAGGGCTTCGACGCCAAGAACCCCAAGAGCCTGATGCTGCGCACGCACAGCCAGACCAGTGGCTGGAGCCTGACCGAGCAGGACCCCTACAACAATGTGGTGCGCACCACCATCGAGGCCATGGCCGCGGTCTTCGGCGGCACGCAAAGCCTGCACACCAACAGCTTCGACGAAGCCATCGCCCTGCCCACTGAGTTTTCCGCCCGCATCGCGCGCAACACCCAGCTGATCATCCAGGAAGAGACCCATATCACCAACGTGATCGACCCCTGGGCCGGCAGCTACATGATGGAGAAGCTGACCCAGGACATGGCCGATGCGGCCTGGAAGATCATCGAAGAGGTCGACGCCATGGGTGGCATGACCAAGGCCGTAGATTCCGGCTGGGCCAAGCTCAAGATCGAGGCCGCGGCGGCCGAGAAACAGGCGCGCATCGACTCGGGCCGTGACGTGATCGTCGGCGTCAACAAGTACAAGCTGGCCAAGGAAGATCCGATCGACATCCTGGAGGTCGACAACGTCAAGGTACGAGACGGTCAGATCGCGCGCCTCAAGGCCATCAAGGCCACTCGCGACAGACAGGCCGTGCAGGCCGCGCTGGCTGCGCTGACCACCGCGGCCGAAAGCGGCAGTGGTAATCTGCTCGACCTGAGCATCCGGGCCATCCGCCTGCGCGCCACGGTGGGCGAGGTCAGCGATGCGCTGGAAAAGGTCTACGGGCGCCATCGCGCCGATACACAAAAGGTGACCGGTGTGTACGCAGCTGCCTACGACTCGGCCGAAGGCTGGGACAAGCTCAAGAGTGAAATCGCCCAGTTCGCCGAGACGCAGGGCCGCCGTCCGCGCGTGATGATCTCCAAGCTCGGCCAGGACGGTCACGACCGCGGCGCCAAGGTGGTGGCCACGGCCTTCGCCGACCTGGGCTTCGACGTGGACATGGGCCCGCTGTTCCAGACCCCCGAGGAATGCGCGCGCCAGGCCATCGAGAACGATGTGCACGCCGTGGGCGTCTCCACCCTGGCTGCGGGACACAAGACCCTGGTGCCGGCCATCATCGCCGAACTCAAGAAGCAGGGCGCGGACGACATCATCGTCTTCGTCGGTGGTGTGATCCCGCGCCAGGACTACGACTTCCTCTATGAAGCCGGCGTCAAGGGCATCTACGGCCCGGGCACGCCAATTCCGGCCAGCGCCAAGGATGTGCTGGAGCAGATCAAGCTGGCGCACAAGGCGTGACGGTGGCGCATCCGCCTCTTCTGGACGGCATCCTGCAGGGCACACCGGCCCAGCAGCGCCGCGCCATGGCCAAGGCCATCACCCTGCTCGAATCCACACGGGCTGACCACCGCGCCCAGGGCGATGAACTGCTCACAGCCCTGCTGCCGCACACGGGGCATGCCTTCCGCCTGGGCATCAGCGGCGTGCCCGGCGTGGGCAAGTCCACCTTCATCGAGGCGCTGGGCCTCTACCTGATCGCCCACGGCCACCGTGTGGCGGTGCTGGCGGTCGATCCTTCGTCCAGCATTTCGGGTGGCTCGATCCTGGGCGACAAGACGCGCATGGAAAAGCTCTCGGTGCACGACAAGGCCTACATCCGCCCGAGCCCGAGCAGCGGCACCTTGGGCGGCGTGGCCGAGAAGACGCGCGAGGCCATGCTGGTCTGCGAAGCGGCGGGCTACGACATCGTCATCGTCGAGACCGTGGGCGTGGGCCAGAGCGAGACGGCCGTGGCCAGCATGACGGACATGTTCGTGTTGATGCAACTGCCCAACGCGGGCGACGATCTGCAGGCCATCAAGAAGGGCGTGATGGAACTGGCCGATCTGGTGGCGATCAACAAGGCCGACCTGGACGCGGCAGCGGCCACGCGCGCGCAGGCCCAGATCACCTCCAGCCTGCGCCTGCTGGGCCAGCACGGCAACCCGGAGCACGCGCACCACGACGAGAAGATCTGGCACCCCAAGGTCATCCAGCTCAGCGCCCTGCTGGGGCAGGGGGTGGACGCTTTCTGGGCCGCGGTCACGCAGTTCCGCTCCCTGCAGACCGCCAGCGGCAAGCTGTCCGCGCGCCGCGAGCAGCAGGCCCAGGCCTGGATGTGGGAGCGCATCGAATCGGGGCTCAAGCAGGCCTTCCGCGCCCATCCCCAGGTACGCCAGCTGCTGCCCCAGCTGGGTGCCGACGTCATCGCCGGCCGTCTGGCCGCCTCCACCGCCGCGCGGCAGCTGCTGCAGGCTTACGAACACAAAACCTGAGATCACGGGACCACAGAGGACGAACCATGCACGACATCCTGGAACAACTGGAGAAAAAGCGCGCCGCGGCCCGCCTGGGCGGCGGGGAGAAGCGCATCGCGGCGCAGCACGCCAAAGGCAAGCTCACGGCGCGCGAGCGCCTCGAGGTGCTGCTGGACGAGGGCACTTTCGAGGAATGGGACATGTTCGTCGAACACCGCTGCGTGGACTTCGGCATGGACGAAAACAAGATCCCGGGCGACGGCGTGGTCACGGGCTACGGCATGATCAATGGCCGCCTGGTCTTCGTCTACAGCCAGGACTTCACGGTCTTCGGCGGCGCATTGTCGGAAGCGCATGCCGAGAAGATCTGCAAGATCATGGACCAGGCCATGAAGGTCGGCGCGCCCGTGATCGGCCTCAACGACTCGGGTGGCGCGCGCATCCAGGAGGGCGTGGCTTCACTGGGGGGCTATGCCGAGGTCTTCCAGCGCAATGTGAGCGCCTCGGGGGTGATCCCGCAGATCAGCATGATCATGGGGCCGAGCGCCGGCGGTGCGGTCTACAGCCCGGCCATCACCGATTTCATCTTCATGGTGAAGGACTCGTCCTACATGTTCGTGACCGGCCCCGATGTGGTGAAGACCGTGACGCACGAGGAGGTCACGGCCGAGGAGCTGGGCGGCGCCATCACCCACACGACCAGGAGCGGCGTGGCCGATCTGGCCTTCGAGAACGATGTGGAGGCGCTGCTCATGCTGCGCCGTCTCTACAACTACCTGCCGCTCAACAACCGGGAGAAAGCGCCGGTGCGCAAGAGCGGCGACCCGATCGACCGCATGGAGCTGGGCCTGGACACCCTGGTGCCGGACAACCCGAA
>JAIERT010000196.1 GCA_019746735.1 Burkholderiaceae bacterium
AGGCGGCGGCTCTACGCGTAACGGGCGCGATTCGCAGCCCAAGATGCTCGGCGTGAAGGTGTTCGGTGGCCAGCAGATCACGGCTGGCGCCATCATCGTGCGCCAGCGCGGCACCAAGTTCCACCCCGGCACGAATGTCGGCGTGGGCAAGGACCATACGCTGTTTGCCCTGGTGGACGGCGAAGTGTCGTTTGCCGTCAAGGGCGCGCTGAACAAGCACACGGTGAACGTCACGGCTGCCTGAGCGCTGTCTGGCTTCCCTGCGAAACCCTGCGCCCGCCGCGCAGGGTTTTTTGTTTATAGAACCTAGAATCTCTGCTCATCATGAAGTTCGTTGACGAAGCCTTTATCGACATCGCTGCCGGCGATGGTGGGAACGGCTGCGTCTCCTTCCGGCATGAGAAGTACAAGGAATTCGGCGGCCCCAACGGTGGTGACGGTGGCCGAGGTGGGCACGTGTTTGCCGTGGCCGATCCCAACCTCAATACCCTGGTCGACTTCCGCTACACGCGCCGTTTCGAGGCCAAACGCGGTCAGCATGGCATGGGGTCCGACATGTTCGGCGCTGCAGGCGACGACATCACCCTCAAGGTGCCCGTGGGCACCATCATCAGTGACGTCGAGACCGGCGAGGTGCTCTACGAGCTGCTCAATCCAGGCGAGGTCATCACCATTGCCAAGGGCGGGGATGGCGGCTTCGGCAATCTGCGCTTCAAGAGCGCCATCAACCGTGCCCCACGTCAGAAGACGCCGGGCTGGCCAGGCGAGAAGAAGAGTCTCAAGCTCGAACTCAAGGTACTGGCTGATGTGGGTCTGCTGGGCCTGCCCAATGCCGGCAAGTCCACGCTGATCACGGCCATCTCCAATGCGCGGCCGCGCATCGCCGACTATCCCTTCACCACCCTGCATCCCAATCTGGGTGTGGTGCGCGTGGGGCCGGAGCAGAGCTTCGTCGTGGCCGACCTGCCCGGCCTGATCGAGGGCGCCTCCGAAGGCGCCGGCCTGGGACATCTCTTCCTGCGCCATCTGCAGCGCACCCGTCTGCTTCTGCATGTGGTGGACCTTGCGCCCTTCGATGACAACGTCGACCCGGTCGCGCAGGCCAAGGCCATCGTGGCTGAGCTCAAGAAGTATGACGCCGCCCTGTACGAGAAGCCGCGCTGGCTGGTGCTCAACAAGCTCGACGTGATCCCGGCCGAGGAGCGCGAGGCGAAAGTCAAGGACTTCGTCAAGCGCTTCAAGTACAAGGGGCCGGTGTTCCAGATCTCGGCGCTCACGCACGAGGGCTGCGACCAGCTGGTCAAATCGGTGTATGAGCAGGTCAAGAAGCAGCAGGTGGCCGAGCAGCCGCCTGTGGCCGAGGTCGATCCGCGCTTCAAGGACGTGCCACCGGACGCCTAGAATCTCCGGTTTCATCCAGGGCTGCTGGCGCATCCACGCAGCCGTCCGCACCCCAACATGAATCACACATCCGCTTCCGTTCTGCGTCAGGCGCGACGCATCGTGGTCAAGGTCGGCTCCAGCCTCGTCACCAACGAAGGCCGGGGCCTGGACGAGACCGCCATCGAGGAGTGGAGCCGCCAGATCGCGGCCCTGGTACGTGACGGACGCGAGGTCATCATGGTCTCCAGCGGTGCCATTGCCGAGGGCATGAAGCGCCTGGGCTGGACCCGCCGGCCCAAGGAAATCCATGAGCTGCAGGCTGCGGCTGCCGTCGGCCAGATGGGCCTGGCCCAGATGTACGAAACCCGCCTCAAGGCCCACGGCCTGGGCAGCGCCCAGGTGCTGCTCACGCACGCCGACCTGGCCGACCGTGAGCGCTACCTCAACGCCCGTTCCACGCTGCTCACGCTGCTGCAGCTGGGTGTGGTGCCCGTGATCAACGAGAACGACACCGTGGTCAACGACGAGATCAAGTTCGGCGACAACGACACCCTGGGCGCCCTGGTGGCCAATCTCGTGGAGGCTGATGTACTCATCATCCTGACCGACCAGCAGGGCCTGTACACGGCCGATCCGCGCAAGAATCCGGCGGCGACCTTTGTGCACGAGGCGCAGGCCGGCGACCCGGCGCTCGAGGCCATGGCCGGCGGCGCAGGCTCCAGCCTGGGCAAGGGCGGCATGATCACCAAGATCCTGGCGGCCAAACGTGCGGCAGGCTCGGGCGCATCGACCGTGATCGCCTGGGGCCGCGAGCCCGACGCCCTGGTACGCCTGGCGCAGGGCGAGCCTATTGGCACCCTGCTGGTGGCCCAGACGGCCAAAACCCAGGCGCGCAAGCAGTGGATGGCCGACCATCTGCAACTGCGCGGCGCGGTGGTGGTCGACGCCGGTGCGGCCGCCAAGCTGCAGGCCGAGGGCAAGAGCCTGTTGCCCATCGGCATGACGGCCGTGGAAGGGGAGTTCTCACGCGGCGAGGTGATCGCCGTGCGCGACGAGCAAGGCCTGGAGATCGCCCGCGGCCTGGCCAACTACGCGAGCGCCGAGGCGCGCTTGCTGTGCCGCAAGCCTTCGAGCGAGTTCGAGAAGCTGTTGGGCTACACCGGCGAGCCGGAGATGGTGCACCGGGACAATCTGGTCCTGACGCGCTGAAACTCAGGGATCAGGCGACTGGCGCCTGGACCACTTGCGACGATTGCCTCGCACCTTTGAAAGCCGGCTGCCTACGGCCCCTGCGATTCCGCCCGGTCCTTGCCGGCCTGATCCGATTGCGGGTCAGGGTCAAAGCTCGCATCTGGTGGCAACTCCATGCCCTGGCCCGGCGCAGGTCCAGCATGGTGAAGATGCTCATGATCGCGCGGTCGGTGGCCCTGACGCAGGTAGCGGTTGCGGTGGTCCTGGCGCGGCAGGAAGCGCGCGAGTTCGGTGAGCGCCATCTCGTAGACGCCGCGCTTGAACTCCACCACCATGTCCAGCGGCACCCAGTAGTCGTTCCAGCGCCAGGCATCGAACTCGGGGTGGTCGGTGGCGCGCAGGTTGAGGTTCCAGTCCTGCGCCATGAGCTGGAGCAGGAACCAGATCTGCTTCTGGCCCTTGTAGTGGCCGCGCGCTTCCCGTCGGATGTAGCGGTCCGGCACCTCGTAGCGCAACCAGTCACGGGTCCGGGCCACGATGCGCACATGCTCGGGCTTGAGCCCGACTTCCTCGCCCAGTTCCCTGTACATGGCCTGTTCCGGGGTCTCGCCCCGGTCGATGCCACCCTGCGGGAACTGCCACGAGTGGGTGCGTATCCGTTTACCCCAGAAAACCTGGTTTCTCTGGTTGAGCAGAATGATGCCGACGTTGGGCCGAAAGCCGTCCCGGTCAAGCATAATCAACCCCAAATTTTTGAACTGAGTCCATTATGCACGGCCCACGCCGCGCCAGACCAGAGGACTCGTCCGCTGCAGCGAAAAGCCCCCCATGAAAGCCTCCCAATTCCTCGTCTCCACCCTCAAGGAAGCCCCGGCCGATGCCGAGATCGTCAGCCACAAGCTCATGATGCGCGCCGGCATGATCAAGAAGCTCGGCGCCGGCATCTACAACTACATGCCTATGGGACTGCGCGTGATCCGCAAGGTGGAGGCCATCGTGCGCGAGGAGATGAACCGCGCTGGCGCCGTGGAACTGACCATGCCCGTGGTGCAGCCTGCCGAGCTGTGGGAGGAGACGGGCCGCTTTGCCAAGATGGGTCCCGAGTTGCTGCGCATCAAGGACCGGCACGACCGTGACTTCGTGATCCAGCCCACCAGTGAAGAGGTGGTGACCGACATCGCGCGCCAGGAGATCAAGAGCTACAAGCAGCTGCCCAAGAACCTGTACCAGATCCAGACCAAGTTCCGCGACGAGCGCCGGCCGCGTTTTGGCTTGATGCGCGGGCGCGAGTTCATCATGAAGGACGCCTACTCCTTCGACCGCGACCAGATCTCGGCCAAGGCCAGCTACCAGGTCATGGCCCAGGCCTATCGCAAGATCTTCGACCGCTTCGGCCTGCGCTACCGTGCGGTGGCTGCCGACAGCGGTGCGATCGGCGGTGACTTGAGCGAAGAGTTCCAGGTGATCGCCGCCACGGGCGAGGACGCCATCGTCTACTGTCCCCAGAGCGAGTACGCCGCCAATATCGAGAAGGCCGAAGCCCTGGCACCGCAACAGCCGCGCCCGGCGGCGGCGCAGGCGATGCAGAAGGTGGCCACCCCGGGCAAGAGCACCTGCGCCGATGTCGCCGAGCTGCTGGGCCTGCCGCTGAACCGCACGGTCAAGTCCATCGTGCTGGCCACCGACGAGATCACCGACAAGGAGCAGGTCGGCAAGACGCGCATCTGGCTGTTGCTGCTGCGCGGCGACCACGACATGAACGAGGTCAAGGTCGGCAAACTGCCGGGGCTGGACGTCGGCTACCGCTTCGCCACCGAGGCCGAGATCGTCGCGCACTTCGGCACCCAACCCGGCTACCTGGGCCCCGTGGGCCTGAGGCAGCCCGTGGGCATCATCGCCGACCGCGAGGTGGCTGTGATGGCCGACTGGGTCTGCGGCGCCAACGAGGCGGGCTTCCACCTCACGGGCGTGAACTGGGGCCGCGACCTGCCCGAACCCGATCTTGTGGCTGACCTCCGCAATGTGGTCGCGGGTGATCTCTCGCCCGATGGCCAGGGCCAGCTGGCCATCGAGCGTGGCATCGAGGTCGGCCATGTGTTCTACCTCGGCACCAAATACAGCCGCGCCATGAATGCGACCTTCCTCGACGAGAATGGCAAGCCCCAGTTCATGGAGATGGGTTGCTACGGCATCGGCATTACGCGCCTGCCGGCTGCGGCCATCGAGCAGAACCATGACGACAAGGGCATCATCTGGCCCGATGCCATCGCGCCTTTCACCGTGGTGATCTGTCCCATCAACCCGGACCGCAGTCCGGAAGTGAAAGCCGCTTCGGAAAAGCTCTACGCCGAGCTGCTCGCGGTCGGCGTGGACGTGATCCTCGACGACCGCGGCGAGCGCCCCGGCGCGATGTTCGCCGACTGGGAGCTCATCGGTGTGCCGCACCGCGTGACCGTCGGCGACCGCACGCTCAAGGAAGGCAAGGTCGAATACCAGCACCGTCGTGACGCTGCTGCCACGCCCGTGGCTATGGCCGAGCTTGCGACCCTGATCCAGTCCAAACTCGGCGTCTGAGGATGGCGGAGCCAGCCATCCAGCGGCGCGCGGGCCTGCGGGCCTTGCTGGCCGCGGCGGGTCTGCTGGTCTGGCCGCAGGCGCGGGCCGGTGGCCAGATCGAGGAGCCCCTGGCCGATTCGGTGCGCACGGCCCTCTCCGCGGCCATCGCCAACACCGCGCCACCCCTCCCCATTTTTGCCGATACCGAAGCCCGCCTGGCCTATCTGCGCTGGCTGGGCGCCATGAGCGAGCGGCTGCAGAAAAAGATCCACGCCTGGCCCGAGCGGCGTGACCTGCTGCAGACCGTCTGGTACGAAAGCCGGCGTGCCGGCCTGGAGCCCGCGCTGGTGCTGGGGTTGATCCAGGTCGAAAGCAATTTCCGCAAGTTCGCTGTGTCCAGTGTGGGGGCACGCGGCTATATGCAGGTCATGCCCTTCTGGTCGCGCCTGATCGGCAATGGTGATGCCGGCAGCCTCTTTCACATGCAGACCAATCTGCGTTTTGGCTGCGTGATCCTGCGCCACTACCTGGACCGCGAGCGGGGTGACCTCTTCATGGCGCTGGGCCGCTACAACGGTTCGCGTGGCAAACCCAAGTACCCGAACGCCGTCTTCGCAGCCCGCAGGCAATGGGAGTACCGTGACGCGCCGCCTGCGCAGGCCGCGCCTAGTCCGTCGGCACGGCCAGACGGGTCACCATGACCTGGTCGATACGGTAGCTGTCCACGTCCAGCACCTCGAAGCTGTAGCCTTCCCATTGCACGCGGTCCGTACGCCGGGGCACACGGCGCAGCATGACCATCAGGAAGCCGGCCAGGGTCTCGTAATCCTCAGGCTGGGGCAGCTGCTCCAGGCCCAGGGCGCGCTGCACGTCGGTCATGGGCGTGATGCCGTCGATCAGCCAGGAGCCCTCCTCGCGCTGCACGATCAGCTCTTCATCACTGGGCGCCACGAGGTCACCCATCACCGTGCTCATCACATCGTTGAGCGTGACCACACCCACCACCAGGCTGTACTCGTTGACGATCACCGCAAAGTCCTCGTGCGCCTGACGGAACTGTGCCAGCACCTCGGCCAGCGTCAGCCGGTCGGGCACGACCACGGCCTTGTGCAGCAGGGACGGATCGTCCAGCTTGACGGGCTGGTTCTTGAGGATGCGCTGGAACAGGTCCTTGGCGTCGACATAGCCGACCACATGGTCGATGTCGCCGTCGCAGACCGGGTAGGTGGAGAAGGGCTCGGCGGTGATGCGTGCGCGCACGATGGCATCGCTGTCGTTCTTGTCGAACCAGGCAATGCGGTCGCGCGCGGTCATGGCGCTGCTGACGGTGCGGGTGTCGAGCTCGAAGACGTTGGCGATCACCTGCTGCTCGTCGCGCGCCAGCACGCCGGCCTGCGCGCCGGCTTCGGCCAGGGCCAGAATGTCATCGGGGGTGACGCGGTCGTCACGCTGGGAGGACAGGCCCAGCAGGCCGAACATGGCATCCGTGAAGCGGCTGTAGAGCCAGACCACGGGCTTGAAGACGCGCATGCACAGGCGCATGGGGGCATGCAGGCGTACGGCCAGACGCTCGGGTTCGGCCATGGCCAGGCGCTTGGGGAAGAGGTCGGAGAAGACGATGAAGAGCGAGGTCACCAGCGCGAAGGACAGCACGAAACCCACGTCGGCGGCCACGCCGGCTGACAGCCAGCGCCCCAGCAGTGCGCTGAGCACGGGGCTGAAGGCGCCTTCGCCCACGATGCCGCCGAGGATGGCCACGGCGTTCTGCCCGATCTGCACCACCGAGAAATAGTTTCCTGGTTGTTCCTGCACGCGCAGCACCGCCGCCGCGCGCGCATCGCCTTCGTCCGCCAGCTGGTGCAGGCGCAAACGGCGCGAGGCGGCCAGCGACATCTCGGCCATCGAGAAGAAGGCGCTGGCGCCGATCAGCAGGGCGATGATGAAGAGGCTTTGCGTGAGGCTCATGGGATGCGCAGGGCCTGAGGGGCCGGTGCGCCAGCCTAGTGTAGCGGTGCCTTGTACCGCAGCTTGGCCGGTCTACTGGAGAAAGCCCACGCGCGTCTTGCTGCCACCCGCACGCGGCAGGTCGGCTCCCTCGAGTGTGTCGCGCCCCGCCAGGCGCGCGTTGCCAAAGCCCGTCATCAGCGCGCGCCGCATCTCGCGCGGGGCCAGCTCGGCCAGTGCATCCAGCACCTCGTCGGCCGGCTCGGGCGCGAAGCGCTCGCCCCAGCCATGGTCGCGGCGGATCCTCTGATAGAGGCGCTGGGCAATCGTGCGGGCCTGCTCGCGCGTGGGGGCGGGCACCTCGAACACATTCATGCGGTTGAGGATGGGCTCGGGGATGGCGCGTTCGTCATTGGCCGTGGTGATCCAGATCACCTGGCTGGCGTCGATCGCCACCTCGGCGAACTCGTCCACGAAGGTGTGCGCCGTGTCATGCTCCAGCAGACTGTAGAGGGCGCCCAGCGGGTCGTACTGTGCGTCGCTGCTGGCCTTGTCGATCTCGTCGACCACCAGCACCGGGTTGGCGTACTGCCCGTCGACCAGGGCCTCGAAGACCTTGCCCGGGCGCGAGCCCTTCCACTGCGAGGACGAACCTGAGAGCAGCCAGCCCGCCGTCATGGAACTCATGGGCACCAGGTTCATGCCCGTGCCCAGCAGGGCCGCGAGCTGGCGTGCGAAGTGGGTCTTGCCGATGCCCGGCGCCCCCAGCAGCAGCATGGGGGTGAGCTCCAGGCCGTCGCGGCTGTCCTGGCTCAGCGCCACGTGGCGCTTCACATCGTCCAGCACCTCGGCGAAATTGGGCAGGTCGTCGTAGAGCCCGCTCATGTCGGGAACGCCGGCGGGCTTGACCTGGAAACGCTCGGGGCCACGTTCCAGCATGCGCTGGTAGGTGCTGCGCAGGCTCTCGTGCTCGCGCTCCGGCAGCTTGGCCAGCTTGCGCTCCACCTCGTCGGGCTGGAAGACGCTGCGCATGCGCGCAATCGGCAGGCGGAAGGTCTGTCCTTGGGGCACCAGGGAATGCGACTCCATCGTTCACTCCATGCAGAGACTCACTCGCATGAAAAGATTCAAGCACAAGGCGTGCCTGCGCTCAAGACGTGAAAGCCGCAAACAGGGCCCGGTCTGTGGTCTTTTTTGCACAAACGGCCGGGCATGAAAAAGCCACCGGCAGCGCGAGGCTGGCGGTGGCGGCGCAGGGACGGCGCGTGATCAGGCCTTGCCCAGCACCTTCTGCAGTTCGCCACTCTCGTACATCTCCATCATGATGTCGGAGCCGCCGATGAACTCGCCCTTGACGTACAGCTGGGGAATGGTCGGCCAGTTGCTGAACTCCTTGATGCCCTGGCGGATTTCGTCGTCTTCCAGCACATTGACCGTCGCCACGGTCTTCGGGTCCACGCCGCTGGCCTTGAGGATCTGGATGGCGCGGCCAGAAAAGCCGCACATGGGGAAGCTGGCGCTGCCTTTCATGAAAAGCAGGATGTCGTTGTTCTTGACGAGTTCGGCAATGCGGTTCTGGGTGTCGCTCATAATGGTTTCCTCTGGGAGAATGCCCCGATTATTTCACTTCTGCCCGGCTGCTGCACAGCCTGGCCCATACCATGAAAATCACCAAGGACACTGCCGTCACCCTGCGCTACCGCATCACCGACCTGGCCACGGGCAAGCTGCTCGAAGACGGCAAGGAGCCCAGTGCCTACCTGCACGGCGGCTATGGCAACACCTTCCCCAAGGTGGAAGCCGCTCTGGAAGGCCAGGACCAGGGCCACCAGGTCACGCTGGAGCTGCAGCCCGCCGATGCCTTCGGCGAGCGCAACGAAAGTCTGGTGCAGGTCATCCCCAAGACCCAGTTCCCGCCGGGCGTCAAGGTCGGTGGCCAGCTTGAAGGCCGGGGTGAGGACGGGCAGGTGCATGTCTTCACCGTCAAGAAGATCAAGGGCCCCGAAGTCCATCTGGACGGCAACCACCCGCTGGCGGGCCAGGCCCTGCGCGTGGAACTCACGGTGCTGGACGTGCGCGCCGCCAGCGCCGAGGAAATCGCCCACGGCCATGTGCATGGCGCCCACGGGCACCATCACTGAGCACTTGCGAACAAATCTACTGCGCGACCCGATCGCCACGATTTCTTCGCCAGTTCCAGGTTGCCGCTGACGGGGCGTTGATCGACCCCCGTCGTCCCTTCATAATGGCTAGCACCCCCACAGGAATGGAGCGCATGGCCCAGGTTTATGTCGCCGACGATCCGCAGCTCGGCCGCGTGCAGTACCGTGACCGCAAGCGCGTCTGGTGGCTGCTGTCGGTGGTCTACCCGCTGCTGCCTTTCACCGGCATGGCCCTGCACGCGTACACCGGCGCGCAGATCGCGCTGGGCCTGCCGCTGCTGATCAGCTACGGGCTGATGCCGCTGCTGGATTACTTCAT
>JAIERT010000352.1 GCA_019746735.1 Burkholderiaceae bacterium
TGGACAACCATTACGTGCCCAACCTGACCTTCGGCCCCATGGTCTGCCAGGCCCTCAAGCCGCACGCCAAGACCGCCGACGGTCGGGCCGTGCCCATCGACGTGCACCTGATGGTGCAGCCCGTGGACGCACTGGCCGCCGCCTTCGCCCAGGCTGGCGCCGACCTGATCAGCTTCCACCCCGATGCGTCCACCCATGTGCACCGCAGTGTGCAGGCCATCAAGGCCGCAGGCTGCCAGGCCGGGCTGGTGTTCAACCCGGCGGCGACGCTGGACGTGCTGGACTGGGTGATCGAGGACATCGACCTCATCCTCATCATGAGCGTCAACCCGGGCTTCGGCGGCCAAGGTTTCATCGACTCGGCGCTGCGCAAGGTCGAGGCCGCGCGCCGGCGCATCGAGGCCTCGGGCAAGGACATCCGTCTGGAAGTGGACGGCGGCATCAAGGCCGACAACATCCGCCGCGTGGCCGACGCCGGGGCCGACACCTTTGTCGCCGGCAGCGCCATCTTCGGCAAGCCGGACTACCGCGCGGTGATCCAGTCCATGCGCCAGGCCCTGGCCTGAGCCTGACGGGGCCAGCCGCAGGCGGGCCCTCCAGCTTCTCTCGGTGCCGAGCCCACGATGATCTCCAGCGATCCCCCCCTGCCGTCCGCTCCCGTGTCCTTCGGGCGCCGGGTGCTGGAATGGGTGGTCCACGGCAACAGCGCGGGCGGGGACACGCAGCAGATCCACCGCTGGGTCCGCACCGCGCTGTACGTCGTGCTGTTCGTCGTGGGCGTGCTGGCCTACTGGCAGAGCCGGCAGCTGGCGCAGTCCGAGGGCGTGCGCCAGGCCGACGCCGAGATCATCCGCGTGGCCGCGGCGCAGAGCACGCAGATCCAGCGCATGCTCATGCTGCTGACCCGGCTCGATGCCGGCGCCGGCATCCCCGAGGAAAGCACCAATGCGCTGAGCGAGACGGTGAACCAGACCCAGACCCAGGCCACGCTGCTGGACGAGCTGCTGGCTCGCCAGGGGGTGTGGCAGGAGTCCGAGCGGGTGCAGCTGCGCCAGGCCATCTTCGAGTGGCAGGACCGGCGCGAACGGGTCTGGTACCGGGCCCAGTCCCTGCTCTGGCTGGCGGACCAGGCCGATGCGCAACGTCGCCGCACGGCAAGCCAGTTCCTGCAGACCGAGCTCGAATCCTTCTGGCTCACGACCCAGACCCTGGTCGACGAACTCCAGCTCGCGGCCCAGCAGCGCGCCCAAGGCATGTTGCGCGGCATCCAGCTCTCGGCCCTGGTCACGGCGGCTCTGCTGCTGATCCTGCTGATCGGCGTGGCCGAGCCGCTGGTGCGCTTCGTGCGCCGCCAGGGCGAGGATTTCCAGCGCCAGTCGGCCGAGCTGCAGCGCCTGGCCCTGGTGGCCGAGCGCACCTCCAACTGGGTGGCCGTGGTCGACCGCGAGCGTCGTGTGCTCTGGTGCAACGATGCCTTCCTGCGCGGCAAGGGCCGCACGCGTGATCAGGTGCTGGGCCAGCACTCGGCCCTGCTCAAGGCCAATGAGCACAACGACGCCGAGGAGATGGCGCGCCTGCTCGCCGAGCTCGACATGGGCCTGCCCGTACGCACCGAGGTCATGCACCGCGGGCGTGACGGCCAGGAGGTCTGGCTCGACGTGGATTTCCAGCCCATCCACGATGGGCGGGGCTTTCTGCAGGGCTTCACCATCGTGGCCAGCGACATCACGGACGGCATGAACCAGCGCGTGCGCATGCGCACGCTGCTCGATGCCTTGCCGGTCGGCGTGGTGCTGCAGGACATCGACGGCAAGGTCATGGAAAGCAACACCTCGGCGGCCGACATGCTGGGCATGTCCGGCAGCGAGCTCGCCAAGCGCGAGGGCCTGGCGCGCGAAGGCATCGCCGTGCGCGACGACCTCTCGCCCTACCCGGTCAGCGAGCGGCCCAGCGTGCGCACCCTGCGCACCGGCCAGGGCCTGCGCGGAGAGTCCATCGGTCTGATGATGCCTGGCGGCGATCTGCGCTGGCTGCTGGTCAACACCCAGCCGCTGCGCGACGCGGCGGGCCACATGACCGGGGTGGTGTCCAGCATGGTCGACGTGACCCAGCAGCGCGACCAGCAGCAGCTGCTCACGCTGGCCATCGAGAGCGCCTCGCTGGGGGTCTGGCACTGGGACATCGCCACCGGGCGCATGGATGTGAACGACCGCCTGTACGCCCTGTTCGGCTACGGCCCGGGCGAACTGCACCTGGATTCGGATGTCTTCTACAACCTGATCCACGCCGACGACCGCGAGGGCTGGAAGTGGGCCATCCGCACCAACCTGCGTGACTCGCACCAGCCCCTGCACTGGGAGGTGCGCCTGCGTCACGGCGGCGGACGCTGGCGGTGGACGCTGTTCAGCGGCACGGTGGTGGCGCGCGACGGCAATGGCCGCGCGCTGCGCATGGCCGGCATCTGCTACGACATCAATGCCCAGAAGGAGCTGGAGGAGCAGCTGCGCCAGAGCGCGCGCACCGACAGCCTCACGCGCCTGCCCAACCGCATCGAGCTGCTCCACCGTGTCCACGCCTCGATCCAGCGCGCCAGGGACCAGCCGGGCTACTGCTTTGCCGTGCTCTTCATGGACTTCGACCGCTTCAAGCAGGTCAACGACACCCTGGGCCATTCGGTGGGCGACGAGCTGCTGCGCCAGATCGCCGCGCGGCTGGAGGACAGTCTGCGCCCGGGCGACGCCTTCGTGCAGACCAGCGACTTCAGCCAGATGGCGGCACGCATCGGGGGCGACGAGTTCGTGGTGCTGCTCGACAACATCCGCGGCGACCTCGATGCGCAGGTGGTGGCCTCGCGCCTGCTGGAGGTCCTGGCCGAGCCCTACCAGATCGGGCCGCACCGCGTGAGCTCGACGGCCAGCATCGGCATCGTCACCACGGCCCACATGGCCGAGGATCCGGACAGCGTGCTGCGCGATGCCGACATCGCCATGTACGAGGCCAAGCGCCAGGGGCGCGGGCGCTACGAGATGTTCGAGCCCTCCATGCGCAAGCGCGTGCACGACGACGTGGAGCTCGAAAACGATCTGCGCCAGGCGCTCGACAGAAACGAGATCCATGTGGTCTACCAGCCCATGATCGACCTGGCGAATGGCCGTCTGGTGGGCATGGAGGCCCTGGCCCGCTGGTCGCATCCCCAGCGCGGGGCGGTGTCGCCGCTGACCTTCATTCCGGTGGCCGAGGCGACCGGCATGATCGGCCGTCTGGGCGAGCATGTGCTCCAGACCGCCTGCCACGAGCTGGTGCGCCTGCGCGCCCTGCTGGGCCCGCAGGCTCCGAAGACCGTCTCGGTCAACCTGTCACGTGCCCAGCTGCGCCAGCCGGGTTTTGCCGCCAAGCTGTCGGAGCTGCTTTATGCCAGCGGCCTGACGCCTGGCGCCCTGATGCTGGAGGTGACGGAAAGCCTGGCGGCGCAGGACGAGGGGGTGCAGGGCATCCTGCGCGAGATCCGCGCGCTGGGCGTCTCGCTCTCGCTGGACGATTTCGGAACCGGGTATTCCTCGCTGTCCTGCCTGCACGAATTGCCGGTCAACCAGGTCAAGATCGACCGCTCCTTCGTGAGCCTGGCGCCGCGCAGCGACTACCACCGCGTCATGATCGAGGCGACCATCCGCATGGCCCAGACCCTGGGCCTGCAGACCGTGGCTGAGGGCATCGAGACGGCCGAGCAGGCCGCGCTGATGGGGCGGCTGGGCTGCGGCAAGGGCCAGGGCTATCTCTACAGCCGCCCGCTCCATGCGCGCGACCTGGAGCAGTGGGCGCAGGCGCAGGAGCGCCTGCCGCCGTGATCAGGACTTGATGTCCAGCAGCGCGTTCTTGAGCTGCCAGTCGGCCGGGGATTTACCCAGCCAGATGCCCATCAGGGCGGCGAAGAACTCGGGCTCCTTGAAGGGCGCGCCCTGAGGCTTGCCCTTGACCGAGATCATCAGACCCTGGTTGGGCACCCAGTCCAGCGTGAAGTTGTCGCCGGCCTGCAGCTTCTTGTAATCGGAAAAGATCTGGCTCATGCGCAGGATGCCCGGGATGAGCTGGGCGAAGGCGGCGCGGTCCATGTTGTCTTCCATGCCGCGGGAGAAGAGCTTGCCCAGCTCGCCTGCGTCGATCTCGCGCAGCATGGTGATGCTCATGCGCTTGGGCCCGGGGGCCTTGAGGATCTCCTCCAGCGAGCCCACCTTGCGCGGCGTGTACAGGCCGGCGGCGTAGACCTTGAAGACGGCCTTGTAGCGCACGCCGGCACCGTTGAGCTGCAGGGCGCTGCCCTGGACATCGGTCTGCGGTGGGAAGTTGACGCCTCCCACTTCCAGAGCCGAGGCGTGCAGGCAGGCGCCCAGCAGAAGGGCGAGGAGCGTGGGGCGGAATGCGGATCGCATGGAAATTTCCTCCAAATAGAACGACCGTTCGTTTTATTTGATTATTGCAGACCCCCCGGGGGTGTTGCCTCAGGGTTTGTCTGGGGGCGTGCACCCGCCTTTCCGAGGCGCGAGCCGGTTCCGGGGGTTTGCTAAACTGGTCCCCATGTTCATTCACCGCCTCATCAGCACAGGTTGCAGCGACCGGGGAGCCTGGCCCTGGCGTCGCGGGTCTGACGCGACCTGAGGCCCCCTGGCGCCAGCCGCCAGTCCGGTCTTCCCCTCCGCCCCGCCCGACGGGGTATTTGAATGAACATGGCACGCAGTGCCGGGCCCAGGCCAAGCCCGGCGCCGAACCGGAGTTTTTCCGTGATGACCGAGACCGAATTCAAGGAGCGGGCCCGCGAGGGTTACAACCGCATCCCCCTGCTGGCCCAGGCCTTTGCCGACCTGGAGACCCCGCTCTCCCTCTACCTCAAGCTGGCCCACGCCCAGGACGGTGGCCGCCACAGCTTCCTGCTGGAGTCGGTGGTGGGTGGCGAGCGCTTTGGCCGCTACAGCTTCATCGGCCTGCCGGCCCGGACCCTGGTGCGTTCGCGCGGTTTCGGTGACGAGGCCGTGACCGAGGTGGTGACGGATGGCCAGGTGGTGGAAACCGCCCGCGGCAACCCGCTGGACTTCGTGGCCGCCTACCACCAACGTTTCAAGGTGGCCCTGCAGCCGGGCCTGCCGCGTTTCTGCGGGGGGCTGGCTGGCTACTTCGGCTACGACACGGTGCGCCACATCGAGAAGAAGCTGGTGCACAGCTGCCCGCCCGATACCCTGGGCTGCCCCGACATCCTGCTGCTGCAATGCGAGGAGCTGGCCGTGATCGACAACCTCTCGGGCAAGCTCTACCTCATCGTCTACGCCGACCCGGCCCAGCCCCAGGCCTACGCCCGGGCGCAGGCCCGCCTGGCCGAGCTGCGCGCGCGGCTCGGCACCTCGGTGCAGGCGCCGCCCATCAAGCCCAGCACCGTGCACGAGGTCGAGCGCGAGTTTGCCAAGGACGACTACATCGCCGCCGTGGAGCGCGCCAAGGAACTGATCGCGGCGGGCGACTTCATGCAGGTCCAGGTCGGCCAGCGCCTGCACAAGCGCTACACCGAGTCACCGCTGTCGCTGTACCGCTCGCTGCGTTCGCTCAACCCCTCGCCCTATATGTATTACTACCACTTCGGCGACTTCCACGTGGTAGGGGCCTCGCCGGAGATCCTGGTGCGGCAGGAGAAGACCCCCGAGGGCCAGAAGGTCACCATCCGCCCCCTGGCCGGCACGCGCCCGCGTGGCGCCACGCCGGAACTGGACAAGGCGGCCGAGGTGGAGCTGGTCAACGACCCCAAGGAGCGCGCCGAGCACGTGATGCTGATCGATCTGGCGCGCAACGACATCGGCCGCATCGCGAAGACCGGCAGCGTCAAGGTGACCGAGGCCTTTGTGGTGGAGCGCTACAGCCACGTGATGCACATCGTGAGCAACGTCGAAGGGCTGCTCAAGGACGGCATGAGCTCCATGGACGTGCTCAGGGCCACCTTCCCGGCCGGCACGCTGACCGGCGCACCCAAGGTGCACGCGATGGAGCTGATCGACCAGCTCGAGCCGAGCAAGCGCGGCCTTTATGGCGGCGCCTGCGGCTACCTGAGCTATGCCGGCGACATGGACGTGGCCATTGCCATCCGTACCGGCATCATCAAGAACGACACGCTTTACGTGCAGGCCGCGGCCGGCGTGGTGGCCGACTCGGTGCCCGAGATGGAATGGCGCGAGACCGAGCACAAGGCGCGCGCGCTGATCCGCGCGAGCGAGCTGGTCGAGCAAGGTCTGGAGTGAACACCATGGCCAAGAACATCAAGCTCCTCATGGTGGACAACTACGACTCGTTCACCTACAACATCGTGCAGTACTTCGGCGAACTCGGCGCGGACGTGGAAGTCCACCGCAACGACGAGATCACGGTCGAGGACATCGATGCGAAGCTGAAAGCCGGCCAGCTCGACCGCCTGGTGATCTCGCCCGGCCCCTGCTCCCCAGCCGAGGCCGGTATCTCGGTGGCGGCCATCCGCCACTTCGCAGGCCGGCTGCCCATCCTGGGCGTGTGCCTGGGGCATCAGAGCATAGGCGCGGCCTTCGGCGGCAAGATCGTCCGGGCTCAGCAGCTCATGCACGGCAAGACCAGCGAGATCACGACCACCCGCGAGGGCGTGTTTGCCGGCCTGCCCGAGCGCTTCACCGTGAACCGCTACCACTCGCTGGCCATCGAGCGTGCGAGCTGCCCGCCCGAACTCAAGGTCACGGCCTGGACCGAAGACGGCGAGATCATGGGCGTGAAGCACAAGACGCTGGCCATTGAGGGCGTGCAGTTCCACCCCGAATCCATCCTGACCGAACATGGCCATGCCATGCTGAAAAATTTTCTGGAGCAAGCCTGATGCCCACCACCCACCAGATCACCCCGCAGGAGGCGCTGCAGCGCGTCATCGAGCACCGTGAGATCTTCCACGACGAGATGCTGCACATCATGCGGCTCATCATGGGCGGCGAGATGTCCCCCGTGCTCATGGCCGCCTTCATCACCGGCCTGCGCGTGAAGAAGGAGACCATCGGCGAGATCACGGCCGCCGCCCAGGTGATGCGCGAGTTTTCGACCAAGGTCAACATCGCCGACAGGACGCACCTGGTCGACATCGTCGGTACCGGTGGCGACGGCGCCCACACCTTCAACATCTCCACCTGCGCCATGTTCGTCGCCGCGGCGGCCGGCGCCAAGGTCAGCAAGCACGGCGGGCGCAGCGTCAGCAGCAAGAGCGGCAGCGCCGACGTGATGGAGTCGCTGGGCATCAACATCAACCTCCAGCCCGAGGCCATCGCCCAATGCGTGGCCGAGACGGGCGTGGGCTTCATGTTCGCGCCCAACCACCATCCGGCCATGAAGAACGTGGCGCCGGTGCGCCGCGAGCTGGGCATCAAGACCCTCTTCAACATCCTGGGCCCGCTGACCAACCCGGCCGGTGCGCCCAACATCCTCATGGGCGTCTTTCATCCGGACCTCGTTGGCATCCAGGTGCGTGCGCTGCAGCGCCTGGGCGCCGAGCACGCCCTGGTGGTCTATGGCAAGGATGGCATGGACGAGATCAGCCTGGGCGCGGCCACCCTGGTGGGCGAGCTCAAGAATGGCGAAGTCACCGAGTACGAGATCCACCCCGAGGATTTCGGCCTGACCATGGCCAGCACGCGCAACATCCGGGTCGAGACGCCCGAGCAGTCCCGCGCCATGCTGATGGCGGTGCTCGAAGGCAAACCGGGCGTGGCCAGCGACATCGTTGCGCTCAACGCCGGCGCGGCCCTGTATGCAGCCAATGTGGTGGCCAGCATGGCGACCGGGGTGGCGAAGGCGCGCGAGGTCATCGTCAGTGGCGCGGCCAAGGCCAAGCTGGAGCAGCTCGTGACGGTGGCGCACCATCTGGGGGTGGCAGCATGAGCGACATCCTCGACAAGATCGTGGCGGTCAAGCGCGAGGAAGTGGCCGCGGCCGTCAAGAAGAAGTCCCTGGCCGCCGTGCGCGCCGACGCCGAGTCGCGCGTTCTCACGCGCGACTTCGTCGGCGCCCTGCGCCGCAAGATGGCCGACGGCCAGGCCGCGGTGATTGCCGAAATCAAGAAAGCCAGCCCGAGCAAGGGCGTGTTGCGCGAGGACTTCATCCCGGCCGACATCGCCCAGAGCTATGCCGAAGGCGACGGCAAGGTCAGCGCCGCCTGCCTCTCGGTGCTGACGGATCGCCAGTTCTTCCAGGGCCAGCCCGACTACCTCAAGCAGGCGCGCGCCTCCTGCGAGTTGCCCGTGCTGCGCAAGGACTTCATGGTCGACCCCTACCAGGTCTACGAGTCGCGGGCCATGGGCGCGGACTGCATCCTGCTGATCGCCGCCTGCCTGGACGATGCGCAGATGCGCGACCTGGAGGCGATCGCCCTGGGCCTGGACATGGCCGTGCTGGTCGAGGTGCACGATGGCGCCGAGCTGGACCGCGCCTTGAAGCTCAAGACACCGCTGCTGGGCATCAACAACCGCAATCTGCGCACCTTCGAGGTCACGCTGGACACCACGCTGGCCTTGCGCGAGCGCGTGCCGGCGGATCGCCTGCTGATCACGGAGTCCGGCATCCTCGCCCGGGCCGACGTCCAGCGCATGCGCACAGCCGGTGTCCATGCCTTCCTGGTTGGCGAAGCTTTCATGCGCGCGCCAGACCCCGGCCTGGCGCTGGCCGAGCTTTTCGCCGGATGACGCAGGCCGGTCTTTTTGATGCGCCGGCCGCAGCCGCTCGCCTGATGACCTGGGCGCCGGCGCAATGGCCGGTCGCTTCCGACTGGCAGCCGCTGGTGTCGGGCTTCATCGACGGTCCCACTGGCCAGGCGCTGGGGCGGCGTCTGAGCGGACGCCTCGCGGCCGGTGCCGTGGTCTACCCGCCACAGCCCCTGCGCGCCCTGGAGTTGACGCCGCTGAGCCAGGTGCGCGTCGTGATCCTGGGCCAGGACCCATATCACGGACCCGGACAGGCCGAAGGCCTGGCCTTTTCCGTGGCGCCCGGGGTCCGGCTGCCGCCTTCGCTGCGCAACATCTACCAGGAGCTGGCCCGTGACCTGGCGCCCTGGACGGCGCCGGTCGACGGCTCCCTGCTGGCCTGGGCCCGCCAGGGCGTGCTGCTGCTCAACACCTGCCTGACCGTGGAGGACGGAGCGCCCGCCAGTCACGCGGGCTATGGGTGGGAAGCGCTTACTGACGAGATCGTCCGCGCGGTGGTCCGGCGGTCCGAGCCGGCGGTCTTCATGCTCTGGGGTGCCCATGCGCAAAAGGTGGCCGCGGCGGCGGGACTGCTGGCGCGAGGCTCGCATCACCTCGTGCTGTCGGCCAACCACCCCTCGCCGCTTTCCGCGCGCCGGCCGCCGGTGCCCTTTCTGGGCTGCGGACACTTCAGCCAGGCGCAGGCTTTTTTGCGGAATCAGGGCCTGGGCGAGGTGATTTGGTGAGTCCGGCGCAGCCGGGGTCTCGGCGGCGTCAAATTTTCATGGCATAATCTGCGGTTCACCTT
Organism: Burkholderiaceae bacterium; assembly: GCA_019746735.1. GTDB lineage: Bacteria > Pseudomonadota > Gammaproteobacteria > Burkholderiales > Burkholderiaceae_C > Hylemonella. The sequence goes on from JAIERT010000352.1 coordinate 9,529, forward strand.
GGAGAGGTGGCCGAGTGGTTAATGGCAGCAGACTGTAAATCTGCCCTCTTACGAGTACGCTGGTTCGAATCCAGC
>JAIERT010000119.1 GCA_019746735.1 Burkholderiaceae bacterium
ACAAGCTGCGTGACGACCCCATCCTGCGCTTCCTCATCGTCTCGCTGTCCTTCTACGGCATGAGCACCTTCGAGGGCCCGATGATGTCGATCAAGACCGTCAACGCCTTGTCCCACTACACCGACTGGACCGTGGGCCACGTGCACTCGGGCGCCCTCGGCTGGGTGGGCCTGGTGACCATGGGCTCGATGTACTACCTGATCCCGCGCCTGTTCGGCCAGAAGCAGATGTACAGCGTCAAGGCCATCGAGGTGCACTTCTGGGTCGCCACCATCGGCATCGTGATCTACATCGCCGCCATGTGGATTGCCGGCGTGATGCAGGGCCTGATGTGGCGCGCCATCAACCCCGACGGCACGCTGACCTACACCTTCGTCGAATCGGTCAAGGCCACCTATCCCTTCTACGTGTTGCGTCTGCTGGGTGGGGTGCTCTACCTGGGGGGCATGCTCATCATGCTCTGGAACGTGATCAAGACCGCCACGGCCGGCCGCGCGACCCACGTCAACATTCCCGCTGCAGCGGCCCATGCCTGAAGGGGACTCCACCATGGCGAACAACAAAACCTCCGGCGGCCTCTCGCACGAGAAGATCGAAACCAACAACTTCCTGATGATCGTGCTCATCCTGCTGGTGCTGCTGGTCGGCGGCCTGGTCGAGATCGTGCCGCTGTTCTTCCAGAAGTCGACCACCGAGCCCATCAAGGGCGTGCAGCCCTACACGGCGCTGCAGCTGGCCGGACGCGACGTCTACCTGCGCGAGGGCTGCTACAACTGCCACTCGCAGATGATCCGGCCCTTCCGCGCCGAGACCCTGCGCTATGGCCACTATTCGGTGGCGGGCGAGTCGGTCTATGACCACCCCTTCCAGTGGGGCAGCAAGCGCACCGGTCCGGACCTGGCGCGCGTGGGCGGCAGGTACAGCGACGAATGGCACCGTCTGCATCTGATCAACCCGCGCGACCTCGTGCCCGAGTCCAATATGCCGGCCTATCCCTGGCTGGAGAAGGATCTCGTCGACCGCGTCGCGCTGCCACGCCACATGAAGGCCTTGCGCACGGTGGGTGTGCCCTACACCGACGAGCAGATCGCCAAGGCGGGCGAGGAGGTCAAGGGCAAGACCGAGATGGAAGCCCTGATCGCCTACCTGCAGGGCCTGGGCACCGCCCTCAAGTAAGACGGAGATCTCATCATGGACGTCAACACCCTTCGTTCTCTGGTCACGGTCGCCAGCCTGGTCTGTTTCATCGGCATCGTCTGGTGGGCCTGGTCCGGTCGCAATCAGGCTGATTTCGAGCGGGCGGCCCGGCTGCCCTTCGAGCAGGATTAACGCACCGACCAAGGAAACAACATGAGCGATTTCACAAGCAATTTCTGGTCGGTCTTCGTCGCGGCGGCCACCCTGATCGGCATCATCGCCTGCCTGCTGCTGCTCTGGTTCAGCGGCAAGGCCAAGGCCATGACGGCCAACGACAACACCACCGGCCACGTCTGGGACGGCGACCTGCGCGAGATGAACAACCCCCTGCCGCGCTGGTGGGTCTGGCTGTTCATCATCACGGTGGTCTTCAGCCTGCTCTACCTCTTCATGTACCCCGGCCTGGGCGCCAGCCCCGGCCGGCTGGGCTGGAGCCAGCTCGGCCAGTACGAGGCCGAGATGGCCAAGGGCGAGAAGGAGGTGGCGCCGCTGTACGCCAAGTTCACCGCCATGAGTGCACAGGACATGGCGCGCGACCCCCAGGCCATGGCCATCGGTGAGCGCCTGTTCATGAACAACTGCGCGCAGTGCCATGGTTCCGATGCGCGGGGCAGCAAGGGCTTCCCCAACCTGGCCGATGGCGACTGGCTATACGGTGGCGCGCCCGAGCAGATCCACGAGACCCTTGTCAAAGGCCGCATCGGCAACATGCCGCCCATGGCCGCCGCGGTCGGCACGCCCGACGATGTGAAGAACGTCGCGCACCATGTGCTGAGCCTCTCGGGCAGCCCGCACGATTCGCTGCGCGCCTCGCTGGGCAAGGCCAAGTTCGGCGCCTGTGCCGCCTGCCATGGCATGGACGGCAAAGGTAATGTGGCCCTGGGCGCCCCCAATCTGACGGATGACATCTGGCTGCACGGCTACGGCGAGAACGCCATCGTGGCCATCATCAACAACGGCAAGGTCAACCAGATGCCGGCACAGGAAGGCAAGCTCAGCGCCGCCCAGATCCATGTGCTCACGGCCTATGTCTGGAGCCGCTCTGGCGGCGCCAGGGTGGCGGCGAGATAAGCGCGTGGTGATCGGCCACCCGGCCAGGAGTTGAATTGAGCGATACCGACCCACGCAGGACCATCCCCATCGAGCCGGCGGCCGTTGCCGACGACCCGGAGATGGTCTCGCTCTACCAGGCGCACCAGAAGATCTATCCGCGCAGCGTCAGCGGCCTGTTCGCGCGCTGGCGCTGGGTCTTCGTCTGGCTGACGCAGCTTGTCTTCTACGGCCTGCCCTGGCTGGAGTGGGGCCAGCGCCAGGCCGTGCTCTTCGACCTGGGGGCGCGGCGTTTCTACATCTTCGGCCTGGTCCTGTACCCGCAGGACTTCATCTACCTCACCGGCCTGCTGGTGATCTCGGCCCTGCTGCTCTTCCTGTTCACGGCGGTCGCCGGGCGCCAGTGGTGCGGCTATGCCTGCCCGCAGACGGTCTATACCGAGATCTTCCTGTGGATCGAGCGCAGGATCGAGGGTGACCGCTCCGCGCGCATGCGCCTTGACGCCGGTCCCTGGAACCTGAACCGGGTGCTGCGCAAGGCCGGCAAGCATGGCGCGTGGATACTGCTCTCGCTGTGGACCGGTTTCACCTTCGTCGGCTACTTCACGCCCATCACCGAGCTGGGGCGCGAAGTGCTGGCGCTGCGGATGACCTCCTGGGAGCTCTTCTGGGTCGTCTTCTATGGCTTTGCCACCTACGGCAATGCGGGCTTCATGCGCGAGCAAGTCTGCAAGTACATGTGCCCCTATGCGCGCTTCCAGAGCGCCATGTTCGACCGCGACACCCTGATCGTCTCCTATGACGAGCAGCGCGGCGAGCCGCGCGGTGCGCGCTCGCGCAAGGCCGATCCGGCGGCCCTGGGCCTGGGATCCTGCATCGACTGCACGCTGTGCGTGCAGGTCTGCCCCACGGGGATCGACATCCGCAAGGGCCTGCAGTACGAATGCATCAGCTGCGCGGCCTGCATCGACGTCTGCGACGACGTCATGGACAAGATGAACTACCCGCGCGGCCTCATCCGGTACACCACGCAGAATGCGCAGCAGGGCGGCTGGACGCGCTCGCAGACCTGGCGTCGGGTGCTGCGCCCGCGGGTGCTGATCTACAGCGCCATCCTGGGCGCGGTCTGCGTGGCCATGCTGGCCAGCCTGGTGCTGCGCACGCCCTTCAAGGTCGACGTGGTGCGCGACCGCGGCGTGCTTGCGCGCATCGTGGCCGGCGGCATGATCGAGAACGTCTACCGCCTGCAGATCATGAACGCCACCGAGTCCGAGCAGAGCTACCGCATCACGGTCACCGGCCTGCCGGGCCTGGCCGTGGCCTCCGAGGATCTGGCGACGGTCGGCCCCACGGCGTCGCGCTGGGTCGCCGTGCGCCTGCAGCTGCCCTACGAGGCCGCAGGTGCGGGCACCCATGCCATCCATTTCGAGATCACCGCCCGTGACGGCGCTGAGACGCTGCGCGAGAAGTCGGTCTTCCTGGTTCCCCGTTGAGAAAGAATGTCATGACCCAGTCGCAACATCCGGCCCCCTCGCAACCCTGGTGGAAATTCGGCCACGTCTGGCTGATCATCGCCGGGCCGCTGATCGTGGTCATCGCCGGTTTCATCACGCTCTGGCTGGCCATCCGCACGCCCGACCCCGTCATCACGACGGACAACTACCGCCAGGGCCTGGACCGGAGCAGGGCGCTGCAGGCCGATCCGTCCAGCGTCGCCCCGGCCATGCAGGCGCGCAACCATGCGCAGACCGGTGTGCCGCCTGCGCCGCCGGCACCGGGGACGCCCGCGGCCAAGCCCTGAACGAGGCCTGCCAAGGAGCAAGCGCATGAAGCTGCAGAAACTGATGTGGATCGCCTGGCCCGCCTTTCTGGTGGCCGGCCTGCTGGAGATGCTGGTCTTTGCCATGGTCGATCCGCAGGACCTGCACTGGTTCGGCCAGCCGCTGGAGCTGTCGCGACAGGGGATCTACACCCTGGCCTTCTTCGTCTTCTGGGGGGTGACCATGCTCTCCAGTGCCCTGACGACGCTGCTGGCCCTGTCACCGTTCGAGCTCAACCGGTGCCCGCTGCCGGCGCAAGACCGGCCCGAGGGCTGTCCTAAGCAGGACGACTGCAGCTGAGTCGCCCCGCCGCGGTACTCCCGGCTCAGTGGCACTCGGTCTGGTGGTTGACCAGGCGGGCGAGGGCCTCGGTGTCGAGGATGCGCACATGGCGCTGCTTGACCTCGATGATGCCGTCTTCCATGAACTTGGAGAAAGTCCGGCTCACGGTTTCCAGCTTGAGGCCGAGGTAGCTGCCGATCTCTTCGCGCGTCATGCGCAGGATCAGCTCGGAGGATGAGAAGCCGCGCGCGTGCAGGCGCTGCACGAGGTTGAGCAGGAAGGCCGCCAGACGCTCTTCGGCCCGCATGCTGCCCAACAGCAGCATGACACCATGCTCGCGCACGATCTCGCGGCTCATGATCTTGTGCACGTGTCGCTGCAGGCCGTTGATCTCGCGCGAGAGCTCCTCGATGCGGTCGAAGGGCATGACGCAGACCTCGGCGTCTTCCAGTGCCACGGCATCGCAGCTGTGGTGGTCGTTGACGATGCCATCCAGCCCGATGATCTCGCCCGCCATCTGGAAGCCGGTCACCTGGTCGCGCCCGTCTTCGGAAGCCACGCAGGTCTTGAAGAAGCCGGTGCGGATGGCATAGAGCGAGGTGAACTTCTCACCGTTGCGAAACAGGGCGGTGCCGCGCTTGACCTTGCGCCGGTTGGCGACCACGTCGTCGAGGCGATCGATCTCCTCGGTGCTCAGGCCCAGCGGCATGCAGAGTTCACGCAGATTGCAGTTGGAACAGGCGACTTTGATCGTGTGCGGGTTCATGCGCAGCATTTTGACATCGGTCATGGCGATCTCCCTGCGGTGTGATCCGTAACATTAGCAGCTTTTGACCCACATCAAGACAATAATTCCCCTGTCCGGCAAAGTGGCAGCCATCCGAGGATGACTCCCATGAACGCCCCCACCGCCGAGCCCCTGACCCCCGAACTGTTGCGTCGCCATGACGTGGCTGGGCCGCGCTACACCTCCTACCCCACGGCCGACCGCTTCGTGGAAGCGTTTGGCCCCGACGACTACGAGCGCGCGCTGCAACAGCGCCGTTCGGGTGCCGCGGCCATGGTGCTGCCTCTGTCGCTTTATGTGCACGTGCCGTTCTGCGAGTCGCTGTGCCATTACTGCGCCTGCAACAAGATCATCACCAAGCACCATGGGCGCGCGACCGAGTATCTGCGCTACCTGAGCCGCGAGGTCGATCTGCACACGGCGCAGCTGGGCACGGGCCAGGTCGTGAGCCAGCTGCACCTGGGCGGCGGTACGCCGACCTTCCTCAGCGATGCCGAACTGCGCGAGCTCATGGCCATGCTCAAGCGCAGCTTCACGCTGGCGCCGGGGGGCGAGTATTCGATCGAGGTCGATCCGCGCACGATCGACGCCGGCCGGCTCGACACCCTGGCCGAGCTCGGCTTCAACCGCCTGAGCTTCGGCGTACAGGACTTCGACCCCGCCGTGCAGAAGGCCGTGCACCGTGTGCAGCCGGCCGAGCAAGTCTTTGCCCTGGTGCAGGCTGCGCGTGAGCGTGGCTTCGAGTCGGTGAATGTGGATCTGATATACGGCCTGCCGCAGCAGACGCCCGAGTCCTTCGCGCGCACCCTGCAGCAGGTGGGCGAGCTGCGGCCCGACCGCATCGCGCTCTACGCCTACGCCCATCTGCCGGAACGCTTCAAACCCCAGCGTCGCATCGCCACGGTCGAGCTGCCCGGCGCCGCTGCCAAGGTCAGCATGCTCGCCGACGCCATGGCGCGCTTCATGGGTGCGGGCTACATCTATGTGGGCATGGACCACTTCGCCCTGCCCAATGACGCGCTGGCCGTGGCCCAGCGCCAGGGCCGCCTGCACCGCAATTTCCAGGGCTACAGCACGCAGCCGGATTGCGACCTGATCGGCCTGGGCGTGTCTTCCATCGGTCGCATCGGCGCCACCTACAGCCAGAACGCCAAGACCCTGGAGGAGTACTACGACGCCATCGACCATGGCCACTTCGCCGTGGTGCGTGGACTGGCGCTGTCGCGCGATGACCTCGTGCGCCGCGCGGTCATCATGGCGCTGATGTGCCAGGGTGAGCTGCTGTACGAATCCATCAACCTGGCCTACCTGATCGACTTCCGCTCCTACTTCGCCCCCGAGATCGAGGCCCTGCAGGAGTTGCATGCGCAGGGCCTGGTGACGCTGGACGCGACGGGCATCCAGGTCACGCCGACGGGCTGGTTCTTCGTGCGTGCCGTGGCCATGGTCTTCGACCGCTATCTGCAGGCCGACCGCAATCGCGCGCGCTTCTCCAAGATCATCTGATTCGGGCCTGCGCCTGCGAAGCGCGGTCTACACTGCGGTCATGCAAACCTCCCTGGCCCTCACGGCCCTGCTCATGGGGCTGGTGGGCGGACCCCACTGCATCGCCATGTGCGGTGCGGCCTGCGCCGGCATCGGCCAGGCGGCCGGTGCGCGGCGCAACGAAGCCCTCTGGACCTTCCAGCTCGGCCGCGTGCTTGGCTATGCCGCGCTCGGCGGCCTGGCTGCGGCCTCCATCCAGGGCCTGGGCTGGCTCACCGTCCACTCGGCGGCGCTGCGTCCGGTCTGGACCCTCTTTCACGTGGCCGCCTTTCTGCTGGGGCTGCTGCTGCTGTGGCGTGCCCAGCAGCCGGTCTGGCTCGAAAGCGCAGCACGCCGTCTTTGGCAGGGCGCGCGGGCGCTGGCCATGAACCGCGGGCGCGGGGCACCGTTGATGCTGGGCACCCTCTGGGCCCTGCTGCCCTGTGGCCTGCTGTACTCGGCCCTGCTGGTGGCGGCGATGACGGGGCAGGCGATCCAGGGTGCGGCGGTCATGGCCCTGTTCGCAGCCGGTACGGCGGTGTCCATGCTCGCCGGTCCCTGGCTCTGGCTGCGCCTGGGCGGGCAAGGGGCCTGGGGCGTGCGCCTGGCCGGCCTGGCATTGGCGGCCAGTTCGGCCTGGGCCCTTTGGATGGGTCTGGCCCACGATGCGGCCCCCTGGTGTGTCACACCTGCGGCATGACGCGCGGGGCGCGTGGGGTGCTTTGCCATAATCCTCGCCCATGTCTGATGCACGCAGCCCCGAGCCTTCGGCCACGCACCTGGTCCTGATCCCCACCTACAACGCCGGAGCCAAGGTGCTGGAGACCGTGCGCGAGGCGCTGCAGCACTGGGCACCGGTCTGGGTCGTGGTGGACGGCAGCACCGACGGCACGGGCGCGCAGCTGCAGGCCCTGGCGCAGGCGCTGCCCCAGCTGCGGGTCTTCGTGCTCGAACGCAACCAGGGCAAGGGCGCGGCCGTGCTGCACGGCCTGCAAGCGGCCCAGGCTGAGGGCTACACCCATGCGCTGACCATGGACTCGGACGGCCAGCACCCGGCCTGGCTGATCCCGGCCTTCATGCAGGCCTCGCAGGCGCAGACCGGCCGCATGATCCTGGGTAAGCCCGTCTTCGACGCCAGCGCACCCGCGCTGCGCGTGCAGGGACGCAAGGTGTCCAATGCCTGGGCCAATCTGGAGACCCTGTGGATGGGCATCGGTGACTCGCTCTACGGCTTTCGCGTCTACCCGGTGGCGCCGCTGGTGGACATCATGCGCCGCCAGCGCTGGATGCGACGCTTCGACTTCGACATCGAGGCCGCCGTGCGCCTGTGCTGGCGCGGTGTCTGGCCGGTCAACCTGGACGCACCGGTCAAGTACCTGCAGGCAGGCGAGGGCGGGGTCTCCCACTTCAACTACCTGCGCGACAACGCCCTGCTGACCTGGATGCACACCCGGCTCATGTGCGGCTTCCTGCTGCGCCTGCCGCTGCTGTTGCTGCGGCGACTCACCGGCCCGTCGCGCTGAGAGCCCGCTGGCCGGGCTTACTCCCCAGGGACTGCGGGGGGATTCCGGATAAAATCCCACTTCTCCGCAAACTCGGGGTAGGCCTGAGCTTGTGGCGTCCTATAAACACAATTCCCAGGACATCAGCCGCCCGGCCTGCCATCGGCAGCCGACGGCAGGCCAGGGGAGGCCAGAGGGTAAGAGCCAGCATGCTGCGTCAGATCATCCAGGACTTCGTGGTCCAGCAATTCAATGTCGATCCGGCCGAATTCGACCGCGCCGATCTCATGGTCAAGGACCTCGGGCTGGACTCGCTGGGCGTGGTGGAGATGCTCTTCGAGGTGGAAGACCTCTACGGCTTCCAGGTGCACGACCCGGCGCGCTACAGCGGCATGACCTTCAATGACATGGTGGCCGACATCGAGGCCACGATCCGCGCCGCCCACAACGGCCAGCTGCCCGAGCCTGCATCGCTGCAGGGCAAGGCGGCCTGAGCCGGCCCATTTCCTGCCGCATGACGCACACGCTGCAGCGCGTCGTCGTCACGGGCATCGGCCTGCTGACGCCTTTGGGCCTGACACGCCAGACCAGCTTCGAACGCCTGCTGCGTGCTGACGGCGCAGTGCGGCCCGCGGCCCCTGAGATCACGCAATGGCTGCCGAACGCCCTGTCGGCCGATGTCGATCCCGCGTTTGCGCAAGCCCTGGACCGCAACGAACAGGGCCTGGACCGCGCCACGCAGTTCGCCCTGCTGGCCAGCCGCGAGGCCCTGGCCGATGCGAAGGCGGAGCGCTGGGACCTCGACCCCGACCGCGTCGGGGTCTATGCCGGTATCGGCCTGGGCGGGGCGACCACCGGCGAGGCGCTCTACAAGCGCCTGCACGAGAGTCGGCAGGCCGGGCGCAACCCGACGGTCATGCACCCACTGTCGGTGCCGCGCCTCATGCCCAATGCGGCCACGGCGGCCATCTCCATGGCGCAGGGGTTCCGCGGCCCGACCCACACCTACAGCGTGGCCTGTTCTTCGTCGGCCATGGCCCTGGGCGAGGCCTGCCGCAGCATCCGTCACGGCTACGCCGACGCCATCGTGGTCGTGGGCGCCGAGGCCATGAACGTGCCCGGTGTGTTCATGGCCTGGAACGCGCTGCGGGTCATGGCCAAGCCGCATCCCGACCACTCGGCCGCGAGCTGCCGCCCCTTCGACAAGGACCGCAGCGGTTTCGTGCTGGCCGAGGGCGCGGCCGCCCTGGTGCTCGAGACGGCCGAGTCGGCCCTGCGCCGCGGCGCCACCATCTACGGCGAGCTCTGCGGCTACGGCAGCAGCAGCGATGCCGAGCACCTGACCTTGCCCTCGAGCGCGGGGCAGTACCGCGCCATCCGCATGGCCCTGGACGACGCCGGCATGGCGCCCGAAGCCATCGATTACGTCAATGCCCATGGCACGGCGACCGAGGCCGGTGACGTGATCGAGAGCGAGACCTTGGCCCAGGTCTTCGGTGACCATGCCCGGCGCCTGCCCGTGA